>NZ_JBLVOM010000314.1:0-43379 GCF_053543775.1 Acinetobacter endophylla
GGTATTCACTACACCCGAATTGCAAGTGATCATTGGGACAGTTTCATCACTGCTTTTAAAAACTGCAAGCAAAGTATTGGTAAGTTTTTTACTGTAGGAATTGAAGGTAATAATTGCAAAATAAGGCATCGAATAAGGCGTGGTTTTAGAAGAAGTTGTAATTTCTCCAAAAAGCTTGAAAACCATTTTAAAGCCTTCGACTTAACCTTCTTTTACATCAATAATGGCTTCATTTAATGTCAGCATACTTTTTAAAACACCACCCAAAATTTAAGTTCGCCTCGGCAAAATATTTCCTTGCCCTACTCATTAAAAATTAACCAGTTTGCTATAATTTCACTTTCCCCTATTTCTCATTTTCACCCATTCTGGGTAGAAGCTGCTTCCATGCCAAACGCCCAACTCCTTGCCGTATTGTTCATGGTCTTATCCATGACCTCCTACCAGATCAGTGCATCTTTTGCCAAACAGCTGTTTAGTGTGCTGGATCCGGTCACTGTGACCATTTTAAGGCTGTGCTTTGCAGCAATGATTGTTGGGGTAATGTTTCGTTCCTGGAAAATCATTCAGCGGTTGCCTTTTTTGAAATGGCGGGATTTACTCTGCTATAGCGCCGCTTTAGGGGTCATGAATATTTTATTCTATCTGTCTCTGGGAAGATTACCGCAGGGAATTGCAGTCGGTCTGGAGTTTATTGGTCCTTTGGGTCTGGCCCTGCTCTCGATCAAACATCGTAGTGATTATATTTGGGTATTGATGGCCATTTTAGGCATTGCGTTAATGGTGCCATGGGGACAGGCCAATAGTAGTAATTTCGACCTTCTGGGCGCCGCCTGTGCTTTAGGTGCGGGTTTATGTTGGGCACTGTATATTTTCTTCGGGCAACGTGTAGTGCAGCAAAATATCGGCATGCATGCACTGACTATTGCGATCAGTATTTCAGCCTTATGCCTGTTACCAATCGGACTGTATAACAATGCTCCTGCCTTGATAGACACCCAGTATTGGGGCAAGGCAATTACTATTGCTGTACTGGCAACAGCCATTCCTTATGCTCTGGATTTAAAGGCACTTCAGCATTTGAATAAAACCAGCTATGGCACCCTGTCCAGCCTGTCTCCGGCTTTGGCTGCACTGGCCGGTTTTGTACTATTAGGCGAAAAAATTACGCTTCTTCAGGCCGTGGCACTGATCTGTATCATGCTAGCATCAGTCGGCGTGACTGTACGTGCCGCCCGTCAAGGATCGGGAGAAAAGAATACCTAAAAGGCTTATTGGAATTTGAACAACTAAATATATCTCATCATTAATCTCTTCACTTTATCCCTTTGATATAACTAAAAAAAATAGATGAATGGATAAAAATCCCATATCTCCAGATAAAAAGATGATCAGATGCCCTAGTTGCAATAAAGAGATTTTTGATACGCGAGTGTGGCAAGGATGCCACATGTTACCCATCACGACAGGACGTCGTGTATGGGTAACAAAAGACTTTTGCCTACTTTGGGTCTTTCCAAAGTAGGGAGATTGCCTACACAAAAGCATTTAAATTTTTAAGAAATGAGGCTGTACAATCATCTTCTTAAGCTAAACATGCATAACGATTAACTCAAACATCTAATTTGAGTTATAAGTTATGGAAAAGTAGCTAATCAAATGTCATCTTTTCGATGTTTAGTTTTGTACCAGCATATCTTTTTTCATGTCTTTATAACGCTGGTATTCATTCTTGTACTGCACTGCTAAAGCGCTCTTCTGCTTTTCATCCAGAATTTTACCGGCTTGCTGGAAGAAACCATGTTCCTCTTCTTTTAAGTGATGATGCACCTTTTCGGAAAGTTTTTTGGCCATGGCAATCCAGCCCGGATTACTCAATTCAGTTGCAGTTAATTCCTCGATCATTTCATCCATTTCATGATGTTCGGCCAAGGCATGACGTGTAATATTCAGACCCGAATCGGTCATCATCAAGGGGATATAAAAATAACGGTCTTCCGCAGCCTCATGCGCAAATAATTCATTTTTGAGTTGCTTGAACAGCTCGCGGCGTTCTGGTGTATCCCCGGAAGTCTGTAATAGTTTTTCTGCAAGATCACGCTGAATCTCATGACTCTCTCTTAATGCTTCAAAAATAGTCGTCATTCCGATATTTCTCCGATTGTTTTATTTTTCATATCATTGATTCTAGGAGATTTTCAGAACAGGTTCAGACGCAGTTTATACAGTGATTTGTTAAGAAATTTTAATATCGAGAATGATTTACATCGGGTTTATATCTATATAAACATCTGGTAGGCCATCCGGCAAATCAGCAGACTGACCAGAATCAGAAATAAAATCCGGATAAGGCCACTGCCATATTTAAATGCCAAACGGACCCCGACCAAGGAACCACAAATATTGGCCACCGCCATCATTGCCCCGACCATAAACAGCACATTGCCACTGGGAATAAAAAAGCTTAAGGCGGCCAGGTTGGTGGTGAAATTGGCAATTTTCGATAAGGCCGATGCATGCAGGAAGTCGACGCTTAAATAGCGAATAAAAAAGAAAATAAAAAAACTGCCGGTGCCCGGACCAAAGATACCATCATAAAAGCCTATCGCCAGACTGCCCAAAGTGGCCAGAATCAGCATTTTCCGATTCAGTTTTTGTTCGGTATGCACCTGGCCAAACTGTTTTTTCATTAAGGTATAGATTGTGATCACGATCAACATGACCAGCACAAAAGGCTTAAGGATCTCGACTGGAATTAGCGTAACACTGGCTGCACCCATAAAAGAACTGACAAAACTGCACAGTGCAATCACGCCCAAGAGCAGCCACGGCAGTTTTACCTGACGCAGATAGGAAAATGCCGCAGAAGCGGTGCCACAAATGGACGCGAGTTTATTGGTGCCAAAGACCGTAGCAGGCTGTAAATGCGGTAAACTCCCCATAATTGCCGGGATCTGGATCAGACCACCACCGCCTACGGCAGCATCAATCGCCCCTGCAAAAAATGCAAAGACAACCAGACTGATGATGATCTCAATTTCCATATATTGACTCGATTAGAGGTTCAGAACGCGTTTGGGTACCAGACGTTTTTTGTCAGTAATTTCAGCCAGACCCAGACATTTTTCACCATCAAAAACCAGCACCTGTTCAGCTGCTTCATGTTCGATATTGCTTTCCATGCCACGGCTAAAATATTCTGCACGACCTTCGGGTACCTGCACTTTTGGAAAATGATCAACCGGTGCATAGGCCGGCAACAACAGTGCATCACGCTCTGCTTCGCTCAGGCTTTCCAGATATTCAATGGTATAACTCGGGATCAAATCGAAATGACCGGTTTTGATGCGGTGCAGATAAGTTAGATGGCCATAAGTTCCCAGTGCTTTGGCAATATCTTCCCCCAAAACCCGGATATAAGTTCCTTTAGAACAGGTAATATCCAGCGTGATACTGTTCTCCGTAAAGGATAAAAGCTCAATCGCTAAAATTGTAATTGGACGTGCTTCACGTTCAATCTCGATACTTTTGCGCGCCAGTTCGTATAAAGGACGGCCTTCTTTTTTCAAGGCAGAATACATCGGCGGCACTTGCTGGATATCCCCGATAAACTGTGCCAATGTGTCCTGAATCAAGGCTTCCGAGAGTTCAGGAACTGCTTTTTCCAGAAGCACCTCGCCTTCCACATCACCCGTGGTGGTGCTATGTCCCAAAAATACGGTCGTCTGATAACGCTTGACCGAATCTAATAAATAATGCGAAAACTTGGTCGCCTCCCCCAAACACACGGGCAATAAACCGGATGCCAGCGGATCCAGCGCACCAGTATGGCCGGCTTTTTGTGCACGGTACAACCAGCGGACTCTTTGCAATGCAGCATTGGAACTGATGCCCAAAGGCTTATTGAGCAGGAAGACACCACTGAGATGACGACGCTGAATTTTAGGAGATGATGCTTTCATGGCAAAAAATCAGACATTTTATAAATTGGCGCCATGGTAAAACCCTGCGAGAGGATTTACAACTTTTCTATAGTCTCTAATGATTTTTATGGCATATTGAGCCGGCTTGAACATCTAAAAGCTTTAATATCTAAAAGCTTGAATATCTAAAAATAATGAAATAACGAGAAAATAGGTGCATAGGATATGCAGAAATATAAAATATGGATCATTCTGGCGTTGCTGGTGCTATGTATCCTCACACTGATCTTATGGCTGTCCCCAAAAGAAAATACCCAGGCAGATACCGGGACAAAAATGCCTTTAACTGAAACTCAGGCAGAGCAAACCGCATTCTTGGTCAATGGCCCTGCCAATGCAGCTTTCCCCAGTGCCAGCCAGCAAGATACCGAAATTAATTGTCAAATGCAGTTAGATACCAGCAACCGTCTGCTCGTGAATGAACAGACCCGCAACTGTTTTGAATATTTTATTACCCAGTTTGGTGAAAAAAATCTGCAGCAGATCCAGCAGGATTTTAAAGCCTATATTCGCCAGAATCATAAAGAACCGGCACTCTCGCAAATTCTGGATTTATGGGATCGTTATATCCAGTACCGTCAGAGTTTGGGCCAGCTCACTGCACCGGCCGGGCTGAATCAGGAAGATCCTGCCTATTATCGCAGTATCTATAACAGTACCCAGAATTTGCGCCAGCAATACTTTTCCAAGTATGAAATTGAGGGCTTGTTCGGCACAGAAGATGCCTATCATGAATATACCCTGGACCGGATGAGCATACTGGCAGACAAAAGCTTAACGGAAACTGAAAAAGCCCAAAAGCTCAAAGCACTGTTTCAGCAACTCCCGCAGGACTGGCAGGAAAATCTGGAACAACTGAATAAACTGGAAGACCTGCGCAAACTCACCGCTGATATTAAAGCCCGTGGCGGTTCCAGCGATGAAATCCGGCAAATGCGGATTAATCTGGTCGGTGCTGAAGCGACACAGCGTCTGGAACAACTGGATGTGCAACGCAGCGACTGGAAAAACCGGGTGACTGGCTATTTAGATGAACGGGATCAGATTACCCAGTCCGGCATGTCCGATACTGCAAAGCAGCAAGCGATTGCCCAGCTTCGCAGCAAACATTTTAATACACCGCAAGAACAGCTGCGGGTAGAAACCTTTGAACAGGTTCATGATCAGGGAGCCAAGCTGCCCTTTGCTGACTAAGCCTAAAAGCCATCACCTGTTGATGGCTTTTTTATAAATGCCCTTTTGATAACTTTATATTTTTTCTCAAAATGATCTTTTATAGTTGTTTCCAAATATTTCGTATTTACACAAAATAACTTAGAAAAATTATAATGATTTCAAAGACTTTTTATTTAAATACATCTGCAAATAAAACGCATACTTACAATGTAAATTCCTCCTGTCCTGCATGTCCCCAAATGACATGGTTTTAGACCTCTGAAATGAAAAAATACCGCTTCTTCAAAAGAAAAATTGCTCAGCCACTGAAGGCCTAAACTGTATTTTCATAGTCTGATTTGTGGCTTGCGACACTATACAAAAAGCAATGATTGCTTGAATAACGATAAAATTTAAAAAGGGACAGCTATGTATACTTTCAGCAAGACAGCCCAGTTACTGACTGTGGCTTTAGCGACTACTCTGGGATTCAGTTTTTCTGCACAGACTCAGGCTGCAGCGAGTGCAACACAAGTCATCGAAAAGAGCCGGTCTGACTATGCCAAGACCAAATATCCGATCCTGATGGTACATGGCTGGCTAGGCTGGTCACGCATTGGCACCGATAGTATCGGGCTGGATTACTGGTATCAGATTCTGCCGGATATGGCACGTAATGGTTCAACCGTGTTTGCTGCACAATTATCGCCGGCAAATACAACGATGCATCGCGGAGAACAACTAATCCATCAGGTTGAAGAGGTTCTGGCAATTACCGGAAAGCAAAAACTGAACTTGATTGGCCATTCCCATGGTGGACCAACAGTGCTGTATGTTGCAGCGACCCAGCCGCAGTATATCGCCTCTATTACCGGCGTTGCAGGAACCTACCATGGCTCCAAAGTGGCAGATGATATTCAGAACAATAGCCTGACGCGTACCGCCTTTAACATTTTAGGTGATTATATTATTGGTCCATTGATTGCACTGGGTCAGTTTAAGCCTGAACTGGAAATTGATTTTGATGCTTCCATGAAATCCCTGAGCCAGACCGGTTCAAATACTTTTAATGCCACAGTGGCACAGCAGGTGGTCAAAGATGGCGTATTGGCTTCTACAGAAAACTGCAATAAAAATTTAAAACAGAAAGATAGTAAAGGCATTCATTATTATTCATGGACGGGTGTGGCCCAAGCCACCAATGCCCTGGATATTGATACGATCCTGATGCAGCTCGGCCCTTTATCTTATGGCAGTAAAGACAATGATGGCATGGTTTCACGTTGTAGTGCGTTCATGGGCAAGGTGATTCATGACCAGTACAAACTCAATCATACGGACCTGGCCAATATGATGTTTGGTCTGAAAGGCGTGTTTGCACCAGATCCGGTCGCCCTCTACCGCCAGCATGCCAACCGACTCAAATTAGAAGGTTTATAACCCAGAGTGCCTATATTTCAGTTGAGATATAGGCTTTTTTTCTGGTTCTTTTTATTTAACCTATCATTGTTCTGGAAGCTGCAATGAAAAAAATAATCTATCACTTGAACCTTTTACTGTTAGTTTCCATATGGACTGGCCCTGTGCAAGCCGCGGCATTACAGCAATACAAAAGCAATTTTGTCCTCTCGAATTATGCCAGGACAAAATACCCGATGGTCTTTGTGCATGGTTTTGGTCTGGGTTTTAACCGGATTGGAACGGAGAGCATCGGTCTGGATTACTGGTATCAGATTCCCCAAGACCTGAGCCGGCATGGTGCATGGGTATTTTCTGCCGAATTGTCTGCTGTTGCATCCAATGAACTGCGTGGCGAACAGCTCTTGATGCAAATTGATGAAGTACTGGCACTGACAGGTCATAAGAAAGTCAATCTGATTGGGCATAGCCAAGGTGGCCCAACGATTCAATATATTGAGGGCATTACGCCGCATAAAGCTGCCTCTTTAACCGCCATTGCAGGCGCTATGCAAGGCACACCGGTTTTTGTCAATGCCGGCCAGACACCCCTCCTTGAGCCCTTTATTCAGGCCATCGGTACGATTCTGGGCCACAGCATGAATCTGGTCACGGGTAACCAGTATCCGGTCAGTATGATCGAGGCACTGGAAGCTATGAACCCAGAGGCGATTCAGGCTTTCAATATGAAATATGGCTCCTCTGCCATTCCCCAAAACTGTCAGACCCAAGGCAGCAAACTTACATCCAATGGAATTTACCACTATTCCTGGATGGGCAACCGGCAGGCAACCAATTCCTTGGATGCGATAGAGTCTACAGTCGTGACTTTAGGTAGCAGTTTCCTGAAAGGAGAAGCCAATGATGGTGCTCTACCGCTGTATAGCGGACGCTATGGCCAAATCATCCGTCAGGACTATGCCCATAACCACTTTGATGAAGTAAACCAGTTTTTTGGCATTTTGGGTCCTTTCGCGCAGGATCCGGTCGCACTCTATCGCCAACATGCCAACCGGCTCAAACTACAAGGCTTATAAATCGCTCATCTTTATAAATAGATCATCTTTATTAATTAAAAAAACTTAGGAAACTGAGTCCCTGCTACAGAGCGGAACTTTAGGCAACCGGATGAGGATCATCCTGTTAAAACAATAAAAGTGAGGAAAATATAATGAAATTCGGAGCATTAATCACCGGCCTACTGCTGGCGGGTACATGCCTCAGCACCCAGGCATCCACCCAAGCCAGTCAGATCACAGCAAAAGCCAGTTCACAATATGCTAAGACCCAATATCCGATTGTGTTCGCACATGGTATGGCGGGTTTCATCCGGGTCGGTACCGACCAGTTTGGACTGGATTACTGGTATCAGATTTTACCGGATCTGGCACGTAATGGCGGCAATGTCTGGGCAACACGTGTCTCACCTTTTAACTCATCGGAAATTCGGGGTGAACAGCTTTTAGAGCAAGTCAATGAAATTCTGGCGATTACCGGCACATCTAAAGTCAATCTGATTGGTCATTCGCATGGTGGCCCGACCATTCGTTATGTCGCAGGTGCGAGACCTGACCTGGTTGCTTCCCTGACTTCAGTCGGTGCTCCGCATAAAGGCTCTCCGATGGCAGACCTGATCCTTCAGGCAGAAGGCACACCGATACAAGGGCCTTTAGTCGGTGGCATCAACCTGGTGTCCAAGGCCATCACCTGGGCACAAGGGCTGGATCCGAACAGTTTCCCGCATGATTCTCTAGCCGGTGGTCGCAGCCTGACCTTGGCAGGATCCGCTCAATTCAACCAGAAATATCCGCTCGGTATGCCAACCACCGCCTGCGGTGAAGGTAAGGAAAAAGAAGGTGATATTCGTCATTATTCATTCACTGGTGTAGGTCAAGTCACCAACCCGCTCGATCCTGATTCAGCATTGAAAGTTACAGCTTTACTCATTGATGGTGGCAAGGAAAATGATGGTCTGGTCTCCCGCTGTAGTGCCAAATTCGGTAAAACAATTCGGGATAACTACAACTGGAACCATCTGGATGAAGTGAACCAGTTACTCGGGTTAAAAAATATCTTTGCTCCAGACCCAGTCGATGTTTATCGCCAGCATGCCAACCGCTTAAAACTGCAAGGTTTATAGAGCTACACAAGCCTCTATTCATCCAGAGGCTTTTTCTATCTTATTTTTCTCCAAATTTTTTCTTGAAATTTACTTGTTAATCATGATTAAACTGCATATAAAATATTCATCAAATATAAAAAGAACTGTGAAATAAAATAAATGCAGATACCTTCTATAGAAATCAAAAACAGATTTAAAAGAACCTGCCCCTGTTGCAAACGAAAAGTGATTAATCCTTTTCAATTTAAAAAATATGAGCCTTATTATTGTCCCTCTTGTCATCGACATATTATCGCAAATGTATGGATCAGTATTTTACTGGCTATCACACAATGTTTTATTTGCATTCAACTTTTTAATGCAGGATTCCAGTCTTGGGGATATTTTGTATTATTCCTGATGTTTATTCATAAAATTTTCTTGGATATTTTGGATGCCATGATCTTGCCTTTGCAGGAACATTTCGAATAAATCCAAATAAAAATCAGGCATAAAAAATGCGCCCAAAGGCGCATTTTTTCACTCGTATAAAACTTAAAATTAAGCTTTAGTTTTACGAGCTGGTAATTTTTCACGAATACGTGCAGCTTTACCAGACAATTCACGTAGGTAGTAAAGTTTAGCACGACGAACGTCACCACGACGTTTCACTTCGATACCAGCAACGATTGGAGAGTGAGTTTGGAATACACGCTCAACACCAACACCGCTAGAAATTTTACGTACTGTGAACGCAGAGTTCAAACCACGGTTTTTCTTAGCAATTACAACGCCTTCGAACGCCTGTAAACGCTCACGCTCGCCTTCTTTTACTTTAACTTGAACAATAACTGTATCACCTGGTGCAAAAGCAGGGATGTCTTGTTTCAATTGTGCGTTTTCAATTACTTGAACTAAAGGATGCTTACCGCTCATGGGGTATCTCCAATATGTGCGAGTCAGAAGAGGTCTGATCATCGCTGGGTATAGAGGCTAAAGCGCATACACCCGATTATCTTTCCCTTTATGGTTGACCATCTCAACCATAAAGAGCCTATTAAAGAATACTTAAATGATTTTAAGTACTTGCTTGAAGATAGAAATGATTACTCATTAATATCTTACAAATCTTTTAGCCATTTTTTCTGCTGCTTGGTCAGCTCGACTCTTTCCACCAACTCTGGGCGGCGTTCAAGTGTACGCTGATATCGCTGCAAAAACCGCCATTTTTCAATATTGGCATGATGCCCGGACTTTAACACCTCAGGCACATCCAAACCTTCAAAATGATCTGGCTTGGTATATTGTGGGCAATCTAGAAGACCATCCACAAATGAGTCTTGCACGTGTGACTGTTCATCAGACATGGCACCTGGAAGTCTCCGGATAATACTGTCCAATAAAACCATCGCAGGAAGCTCACCACCCGATAAGACATAATCTCCAATTGACCATTCCTGATCAACATATTGCTGGATCAAACGTTCATCGACGCCTTCATAACGTCCGCACAGTACGATGATTCCGTCATATTTGACAAAATCCTGTACCGCAGTTTCGTTTAAGGTCTTTCCTTGCGGTGACATATACACCACAGGAACCTGAACTGCACCTGCTTGCGTTGCAAGCTCTTTGGCATGCTGGATTGCTTTTGCCAAAGGCTCAGCCATCATCACCATACCCGGACCACCGCCGAATGGACGTTCATCCACCCGTTTATAGTTGCCCGTCGCATAATCGCGAGGATTGATGCAATGAATTTGCATCAACTCACGTTTTGCTGCGCGCCCGCTAATCCCATAGGCTGTAATCGCTTCAAACATTTCAGGAAAAAGCGTAATGACTGCAAAAAACATCGCAGACTCCCGTATTTCCGAAAAATTCTTAGTAGTCTACGCCCCAATTGACGTAGATACGACCAGCTTCAAGATCAACGCGTTGCACCACATCTTTATGCCATGGGATCATTCGCTCTTCGCCATCGATGCTGTCGGCAGTTGCGCGAACCACCATCACATCGTTAGCACCTGTCTCAAACAGCTCAAAAATTTGACCGAGATTGACTTCTTGCTCTTCATCGTCCAGACCTAACACAGTTAGACCTTTTAAATCAGACCAATAGTACTCATCTACGCCTGCTTGAGGCAGTTGCGATTTAGAGATCCAGACATTGGAGCCAACCAGTTCGTCTGCACCAGTGCGATCACTCACACCTTTCAGCGAAACAACCAGGCCTTTACCATGTGGTTTCCAACGTTTTACATCGACAATTTGCCAACCTGCTTTGGTCTCAATGTACCAAGGCAGATAGTCAAATATGTTGCTCATAGGTTCTGTATTGGAATAGACCCAGAGCCACCCATTTAATCCATATGCTGAACGCAACTGTCCAATCTGAATACGATCTTCGGGAACATTCTGTGTTGGTGTCATGGGCAAGCTACTACCTAATTTATATAAAAATTATGCAGCAACTGCAGCTTTTTTAGCTTGAGCAGCTAAAGAAGCAACACGATCAGAAGGTTGAGCACCTTGAGAAACCCAGTGAGCAAAACGGTCAGCATCTAAACGAAGTTTTTCTGCTTTACCTTGAGCTGTAGGGTTGAAGAAACCGATACGTTCGATGAAACGACCATCACGTGCATTACGGCTATCAGTCACAATGATTTGATAGAACGGACGTTTTTTAGCACCACCGCGTGCAAGACGAATAACAACCATGATAGAACCTTATAGTTTTTACGGATTATTCATGTACCGACCACCGGAACACTTCAAACCCCTTTCATAGAGGGCAGTATTTTACGTGAATTTTGCCCTGAATGAAAGATCAAAACGTATTTATCCGCAGGTTTGAATTTATTTATTTGCCGTCCCAGTTGGAAGTTGCGGATGGAACACAAGCCGTACCGCTATTGTTATCAGAACCTTTAGTCCAACAACGCTGCCCACGATGATTTAATACCAAATGACCATCCGTACTTTGTGATCCTGTTGGTGTTGCAGTTAAAGTCCAACTACCAAGCCCCTGATCTGATAATGCAATCGTATATAAAGGCGTTCCTGATGAAGGTATTTGGTTCGTCACACCAACATCTGCTAACGTAACAAAACTGCCATCTGCTTTTTCAAAGCTAAAACGAGCAATTTTATACTTCTGCAACCTACTCGCAATATCCATCATTGTACTTTGCGCATCTATTCTTTTCGCTCTCCGCACTGAGTCTTGGTATGATGGATAGGCTATTGCGGCCAAAATAGCGATAACTGCCACTACAATCATCAATTCGATGAGCGTAAATCCAGAGAAGTGTTTTTTCACCATGTCTCACTCCCTGTCGCCTCTGTTCCACAACCTGTGAATGTCACATTGCTGCTGGTTTTATTTTTACAACGAATTCCATTACTACTCATTAAGAATGTAAAGTTTCGACCATCATTGTGCACAGCACGTATTACCCAACTCGTTCCACTTGCTGCTGCAACCGTAAGAGCTGGATTTCCCGTAGCACCATCTCTAACCACAAAAGTATAGTTTTGAACAGTATTTGGAGTAAGATTAAAACCTAAATAATTAAAATTACGCGATTTCCAACGTTCAAGCTCACTTGCTAAACGCTGCACTTCCTGCTGTGCTTGTGCTGCGTTAGCTCTACGTGCATATTCCTGATAACTTGGAATAGCGATTGCTGCAATAATTGCAACAATCACCACCACAACCATCAGCTCAATTAAGGTAAAACCTTTTTGGATAGATAATGTGTTGTTCATATACCTCTCCTTTACCTAATTAAACTATTTTTTTCATACCAACGTTGAGGAATTAAACACATTTGAGTCTCTTGACCAACACCTCCAGCACCAGTGGTTGTGACTAGAATTCGTCCACCCGTATTAGCACAGTAATTTGAACTACTTGCAACTCTAGATTTCTGTGCATCTTCGGTACTGCCACCACCACCGCCTTGGTCATCACAATCCTCACCTACACATACCTTATCATTGCCTGTAGTGATATTTTGAATACCAATTCCAATCGGCTCACCACGACCGCCGCCATCTGCTGGATCTTTAGACTTACACTGACCAAACGGCATACAGAAGGTGGACATAAAGCTTTCACCTTTTACACCAGCACCACAATTACCCGAGATACCAGGCTTACTACTATCAAAAGTAGAAACATAGAGACGGTAATTCATTGCTAAAGGTGTGCCAAAGACTTTTTCACTTTGTAATTTATAATCGTTACAACCCTCTCGAGTCCCATCACTTCCCGCAACGCAGTTATTAAATTGATAATACCAACCATTAGTTGAATAAGGTGCAACTGGTGTGGTGTTACTATAACGATTATCTTCGGTTAACAACGCCAAACTTTTAATGTTTTGGGTGTTTAACTTACTTGCAGTATAGAGATCTTTACGTGCAACATCCTTGTCATAAATATTATAGATCGCATCATTGACTATACCAGTTGTGCCCTCAGTATAACTTTGCAATGGCTGACTACGGTTACCACTACCGACAGAAATCACAGCAAATACATCGCCTTTTTCGTTATAAATCGAGAAGCTTGGCATATCATAAAAACGTGGACTTTTTTCAGCATTGTTTAAATCTAGCAATCGCACAGGTGTTCTTGCAAACCCTCCCAGCTTGGTTGCTTTATTATTTAAATCCACACGAAAAACCTGACCGCCTAAATCACCAAAATATAAGTGGTCGACCAAATCATCTCCATCACGATCTACAGTACGAATTTCACTGACCACACTATATTTCAAGTTAGCATCTTTTAAACCAATTGTACCGCTATTGGTGCTTGCATCACTGGTCGTTGCATTGGCATTTGCCCACCAGAGTAAGTCTCCTGCTTTCCCTGTTCCTGTCCCCGTTTCGTTCTCGGCCCTAAACATAAATATGCCTGCACCTTTTTTGCTGTCGGTCTGGTCATAAGTATCAGCTTCGTAACCTCTATCATACCCCCCCCCCACAAACATCACTAGCGTACGTTTACCACCCCAATTTACATAAGCAACACTTGGTTTAGACCAACTTTCTCCCATACAACCAAGTGGATTACTATTACTACATGTTCCTGTCGGGTTTATATGAAAATTCAACTTAGGAGCATCTATATTTTGTAAATCCAGAGAGTAATAACTGCGCCCCCCCATACGTAGACCACCAAATGCAAGTTGCTTGCCTTTTTGATTTGTGCCTTTACCTGAACCTACAGTTAAATTACTAGAACTATCAATCACATATTCGGTATGCACAGTCCAAGGCCCATCTATACCATAATAAAGATGATTAACTCCCCCACTAGTTAATGTGTAATCTGTAAAACCTTTATATTGATTATCAACCATTTCATTTGGCACAAATGCAAACTTTTCTTGTCCAGTCTTGGCATCCACAACATGTAACAAACCTTGCGTGGTACCAAAAAGTACATAATCGTCACGGTTGGTTGAGCCAATTGTTTTAGTGGTTAAGTTGTAAGTTACTTTACCTTTATTGGTTACAAGCACAGGAAGGGAGTGCATCACAGCACCTACTTGGCGAAGCTCTGGCCTTAATATAGCTGTATTTAATTCAGGATCACCAGCATCAATCCGATACCCTAACAAACTCATTACATAGTCACGTTTTGGGTCATCTTTATAAGTAGTATCGGTCAAATAATTAACATCGACTGTTCGCAATGTTGTATTACTGCTTGTAAAACTTGCTGATGTACCAGTGCCACTACCTACCCGATTCGTTAACAATTTACGTTGCACAACTCCTTCTGCTGTACTACGCAATTTAAGTTGTGACCATGCCCCACCTTTAGCAGCAAACTTTCGACTACCAAGTGTATTTTCATCAGCATCTGCAGTCGTTGTATTGTCACTAATGTTATAAGACCAAAAATCATATACTGCTGACAATAACTTACCGTTATCATCATAAGCAGGCTCTATTAAGCGACCACGATTATCATGTACATTTCTATTGCTTTTACCTTGGAGCTTGCCACCAACACCTACTGTATATTTTTTTAAGTTTCCAACCCAAAGACCATAGTCTTTATCTGGTGTAGGTTGGAATTGTTGATAATAAGCATCATCTTGCAAAACTGCAGGATTAAGTGCATCTTTTGGAATAGTTGGTGAACCTGTGGTTACAGAAGGGATCTCAGCTCCCAAATCCCCTAAGAATGAATTCACACTATTTACAATATCTTCTGAGCTATTACCTGAATACCATCCTCCTTCTCCAATTACCCCCCAATATGCTGCCGCTTCTTGGTCTGACAAGTTCGTTCTTAACAGCACATTACCATTACTATCCCTTTTAATATTACCGTTACTATCCAGTTGTAAAAATGGTTCTAAATTTTCTTCTTGAGATAAAGTCTTATTAAAAGATTCTATCGAGTTAAAATCAGAGCCAAAACCAACGACTGCTGTTTTGATTTTTAAACCCAATGGATTTTTAGTTGAGTCTAGTAGATTTTTAGTAAAGTTATGCATACAGTCCCAACCTGTACTAGAGTTTGTACAACTTAAGGTTGAACTTTTCTCCCCTAGTGCAGCTTGCATCAACCCTTTCGCATTTCCGTTATTATTAGGCACACCATCGGTTAGTACATAAATACCTTGTCCACTACATTGTTTAATCTCATTACTCTGAATCAAAGACGCTGGAGAAACATATAAAGTCCCGGCAGTATTTTTAGTCGCGGGATAAGAATACACGAAACCACTATCCGTAGTTTCGGCAGGAATGCTTTTATTTTCAAAAGCACAAGAACCACTTATTCCATCTTCTGTACATGATTTATCATAATTTAAGGTAGTAGGATTTACAGTACTAGCCTCCCCCCACTCATTACAACCACCCGCATTATATTCGGTACAGGTCTTATAATTTGGCGTCGTTGATTGAACTGAAGCCTCCTTGAAATAATAGGTAGTTTTGTTTACTTTTTCTTTTTTCAGTGCTGTGGCGACCTTTTTTTTCACCGTAGCAGAACTACCTGTACAGCTTGAAGTGGTTGTTACACCTGTATCACCATTACATTTGTAATATTTATCCCCACTTTTACGATACATATACGTTTTTACTAATGAAGTGCTAGGATAATACCTAAAATACATAGGGATACTGACAGTTGTTGCTCCTGTTGTTCTGGTTCCAAACAAATATGCAGCTGTTTCAGCATAAGCATTTGCTGTCGGTGTTCCACCCCTTGCCCCTAATACAGCAATTTCATTCAATAAAATCTGGCGCTGAGTCACTCCATTGACTTTTTCACCTAACGGTCGTGCGGGAATCCGGACCTGGCCACTGACATTATCTGCAGTGAGTGGCTGTCCATCCTTAAAACTTGTAGGACGTGAATAGGTGGATAATCCGATCACTTTAGTATCGTCTAATTTAACAATACCTTTTGAAGTGTTTCCATGTAAAAGATCGAATAAACCGTCTTTTAAACGTGTGATACGGTCATAATATTTTGCTGTACTTTTCGGTTTATAGTAATAAACAGTATCAGTCCCTGATTGGGTCATTTGGCTTGCATCTTTAGGCAAAACTGGGAGTGATTCCGTACAATCATCCTGATCCGTTGAGCCACTTGGTCCACAACTAAAATACTGATAGTTACCACTCGAGCCTGTGCGTTTATAAAAATAAGCATCGTGTTTGACTTTACAATAATAACGTTTATAGACTGGGCTCCCATTAGTAGAGTTTTCATTACTATTGCTATCGACACTCGTACCATCAGGAATATCACAAGAACTTTTGTTACCTAGTTGCTGAGGAGCACCCATACTCCCTGAAATATCCAACATAAACATAAGTGAAATATCACCAGATCTCGCTTCTTGATAAATATCAATATCGCTGGCCTGAGTGATACCACTTGCTATAATGCTGGTACAAACTGCTGCAATACCGGTCACAAGCAATTTATGGCGATAGGATTTTTCTACATTATTTAGAATCTGTTTCATCTTCCTTACTCCCAATTATACAAAGTCTTGCGCAATCAAATATTCAGTAACTTGTGAGGTAAACGGTATATTTAAATCTGCCAAGCAATCAGTAACACTCTGTCGGAAATCAGAATCTGTTGCCACAGTAGTTGCAGATGGAATCGTGACTTCACTCATGCGTGAGTTTAAGCAGGCATCAATCTCCCCTGCTGTTGCAGTGGTCAATGTTGGCATAATAGATACCGCAAATACTTTTACAGGTTTATTTTTCTCAAACTTTACACCTTTTTCATCGGTGCCATATTGCATCCCGTAGAAAGGATCATTGTCGGACTGACTTGAAAATTTCACTGCAACCTGTGTCATAACAGCACGACGCCCACTGGTAAAAAAGTTACCTGTCGTCGCTGAAACACTACAATATCCGTCTGTGCCTAAAGTATTGTTCGTTGGTGCAGAATCTCCCACTCCCCATGCCATCAAACTGGCTCGACCAATATCAAAAAAAGCATCTTCTTCCCCTAAAAAGCAAAAGACCAATTCTTTATCTTTATTGATAGCACCATTGATATAGCCAAACATACCACTAGCACTCAAACTTTGAATCAAATTCTCTTCACGCTCAATATTAAAAAACGCAGCGTCTGAGTTTTGTGTCAACAGCTGTTGCGCTTGGCTATTTGTTGCTACATTTAGCGAAACCAAACCTTGTCTTACTGCTAAAGTTCCAATAACAGTGATTGCTAACAACATAATCATGACAACAATTAATGTTGCACCACGTTGTGATGTATAAATTTTCATCATCTTTCTCCAAACGTGTTACGCAATGCGACTGTTTGAGAAATAACTTCTCGTACGTATTTGGGTGCATTCGCCGCAGGAGTCTTTAGCTTGACATGCTGATCTAACACCTGAAAAGTTTGATCATCCGAAACCATTGCATCCCCCCCTACAGCCTGATTAGAACGCACCAAAGCACCAAGTTGTAAAGATAAAATACGCGGACGAGAACCTGCTGCAAGCCCCATATAATCATTGATAGACATATAGCGATAACTATTATTATTTTGAACACCTAGTTGAACCCTAAAATGATCCACGCGCTTCATAATAATTTGTCCTGTACTTTCACCAAAAGTTGCTGTGTTCAACACCTGAGATGGTGCTCCACCCTGGACACGTGTTACACCTGTTTCCGTCAAGGCATAAAAACCCGCTTCACATGCGAGCGCCAATGGTTGATTAGGCTCATTACCTGCATTATTATCAGTTCTTAAGAAATAGCGTTGCACGATCATTTGCCGCCCGAAAGGCATATTTCCACCAGGATTTTCCACTCTAAACCTTAACTCCTGCCCTTCACAATCAAACCCTCCAACCCACTCATCATCATTTGTAGCATCTGTGCCTTTATCATCTAAAACATATTGTGGTGTGAATTGAATCGTAAGCTGATCACTGAGTATATCTGTACCCGTAGGATTACCTTCCGCATCTTCACCAATTTGTTGTACGTTTGACGCCCCTGTCCATGCTGGAGCTGCTCCTGCCGACATCCCCTGACTTCTAGATAATAAATTAACTCCTGCACTATCACCTTCAATCGTTTTATAAAGATTACTTAAAGGAATTGCATCAACTGCTGGTGAGGTCGGTGTTGCTGGAACAGCTGGTATTTGAGTTGCATTTACTGAAGAGGTTAAAACTATTCCGCCATATTTAGTTTCATCATTCACTCGTGCTGTTGTTGTATTCAAATTGGCTAATCGAATATCTTTGGCAATATAATTCAAACCAAAGTTAGCATTATCTTGCAAGTCAGACATACCTGTTTGCAGAACATAACTTTTTTGTCCTGTGAGAAACAACATTGTCGCAGCTGCAGCAATAACTAACCCTAACGCAAGTGCAATCATGAGTTCTAGCAAAGTAAAACCTGAAGCATATCCCCATGACTTATGCTCTAATTTAACCTCAATATTTCCCAGCAAAGCATTCATACAATTACTCGCAGGCGGGTTATTTGATGAATTAAGTATAGTCATTAATACAACTCCATAATCAAACAAGTTGAAACTGGGTTATAAGCTGTACTATTGGTGCAATCTCCATCGCCTGTACCATCTGTCGCAGATGTATCATTCCAAGCTACATAGACACAATTTCGCCCATCATTATTACCTTGACACTCAATGACATTCATTGTCATGCCAACCGATCTTGCGCGTGTTGTTACTTGCGACACATCAAAATCTGCAAGCTCTGCTGGTGAGCAATTAGTCGTAAAACAATTTACTGTTGAAGTTGTCTGATTATCAGGATCGCCCATTTCTTGCATATAAGTTGCTACAACCCCACGATTCACCCTCACTCGCTCCGCTAAATCTCTTGCAATATTAATGGCCTGAACCCGATAGCTACTTTCAGAAGTTGCTTCAACAGCACGGTACTGCAATGCCACAAAGCCTAATACACCGATAGCTAAAACCAACATCGCAACTAATACTTCAACCAAACCCACACCATGTTGATAGTTGTTTATTTTCATTAGCACGTCCCTTCCGTTACTTGTATGGTGCCCATCAAAGAGAGACTGATATTTTTAGATTTATTACCACCACTTTCATTACAAATAATAAATGGCTGCCCACTAATATCGGCTGCAAAGTCCTGAATTCCTCCACTTAATTGAAAAGTAATTGTAGTGGGAGAGCCTGTTTTTAACACCGCTCGGCCTCTAGGTGACCAATTTAATCGGTTTGGTGTATCTGCATCTAAAGAGTTCAACCTAACTGTAACTTCTCTACGCTCTAACACAGCTTTAGAACGTGCACTATTCAATTGACCAATCAGTTCCTGCGTACTTCTATTCAAATTTTGCTTTTCCAATAAATTAGAAAAAGAAGGCGCAGCGATCGTTGCAATAATCCCTAGTACTGCAACCGTCACCATGAGCTCAATTAACGTAAAACCTTTATTTTTTTGCACACTCTTCCCCAGCTCCAAAACTTTCCCCTATTAAAAATAATATCTATAAATTTTACAAAACCTACACAGAGTAGATAAAAGGCATAAAAAAACAGATAACTGTCATTTCACGGTTATCTGTCTATTTTTAAATAAAAAACATAATGTTAAGCAGTTAACAGTCTAGGCTTGGATTACAGGAATACGTAACTCTTTCGGTAGGCTGAATGTAATATTCTCTTCTCGCCCATCCAGCTCATGTGGTGCTTGGGCACCCCAGTCCTGTAGCCGCTGAATCACCTGTTTAATTAGAATCTCTGGTGCGGAAGCTCCAGCAGTTACACCAATTTGAGATTTACCTGCAAACCATTCCTGCTTTAGCTCATCTGCATTATCCACTAAATATGCCGCTTTACCCATACGTTCAGCCAGCTCACGTAGGCGGTTTGAATTTGAAGAGTTTGGTGAACCGACAACAAGTACGACATCACAGCGTTCAGCCAAGTCACGCACCGCATCCTGACGGTTCTGTGTGGCGTAGCAAATATCATCTTTACGTGGACCCTGAATCAGCGGAAATTTCTGGCGAAGAGCATCAATCACTTTCGCTGTATCATCAATTGATAAAGTGGTTTGCGTGACAAAAGCGACTTTTTCAGGATTGCGTACAGTTAAAGCGGCGACATCTTCTTCATCTTCAACCAGATAAATCTCACCACCATTTTTTTTGTCATATTGCCCCATGGTACCTTCGACTTCAGGGTGACCTTCATGACCAATTAAGATAGCCTCTACACCTTCACGGGCATATTTGGTGACTTCAATATGTACCTTAGTCACTAAGGGACAAGTCGCATCAAAAACCTTCAGACCACGACGTTCGGCTTCTTGTTGTACCGCTTTCGAAACACCATGTGCGCTAAAAATCACGATATTATCGTCAGGAACTTCGTCGAGTTCATCGACAAAAATTGCACCACGCTGACGCAAGTCATCGACGACAAATTTGTTATGCACCACTTCATGCCGCACATAAATCGGTGGGTTAAAGCATTCTAGGGCACGGTTCACGATCGCAATGGCACGATCTACACCAGCACAAAAACCACGCGGATTGGCTAAAACAATTTCCATAGAATCCTCAATACTCACACCATTTTTAGCGGTTCAATTGAAATAAATGTAAACAATCGACTGACAACTATTTAGTTTAAAGCCGCTCTACTCTAAAATAGAGAAGATATTTTATCATATCAGGAAAAATATCATGTCGGGTCTCTTGTTTGTCGTTTCTGCAGCGTCTGGAACAGGCAAAACATCCCTTGTTAAAGCCCTACTTGAGCGTGTCAACAATCTTCACGTTTCTGTGTCACACACTACACGCGGTCAACGACCTGGCGAACTCGATGGCGTGCATTATCACTTCTCCACCAAAGAAGATTTTTTAAATCTGGTCAATGAAGGTGGTTTTATCGAATACGCTGAAGTATTTGGTAACTACTACGGTACTGCGCAAGCCACAGTCAAAGAGCAACTGGCCAAAGGTCATGATGTGCTACTGGAAATTGACTGGCAAGGTGCGCAACAAGTTCGTCGACTTTTTCCTGAATCTAAACAAATTTTTATCTTGCCACCAAGCCAGTTTGATTTGCGTGAACGCCTGTCTAACCGTGGTACTGACGCAGTTGATGTGATTGAGCATCGTCTGAGCTGCGCGGTAGAAGATATGCAACAATATAGCAACTTTGACTATATCATCATTAATGATGACTTTAATAAGGCGCTGCATGACCTGGAAGCGGTGATTATCGCCAATCGTCTGGTCTTGTCTCAGCAAGCCAACCGTCATGAAAAACTAATTCAGAAACTGATTACGCCGACTGAGCAGTGATTAAAACTTGAGTCTATAGACAAAGCCTTTTATACTGTGCAGTCTGTTAAAATTTATTATTCAAACGAGAATTCTTATGGCACGCGTCACCGTTGAAGATTGTTTAGACCATGTAGACAACCGCTTTGAGCTTGTACTAGTGGCAAGCAAGCGCGCGCGTCAATTGGCACGTCAAGGTATTGAACCAACTGTAGAATGGGACAATGACAAACCGACTGTTGTTGCTTTACGTGAAATCGCTTCAGGTCATGTATCAAAAGACATTTTGAAACAACGTGATCAAGACTATCAAACATCAAGCTTGGATCTTGCACTTTCTGCAAATAATCTAAACTTAGACGGTTTTTCTTTCCAATAAGAGATCGTCACTCAAAAAGCCTAGTTCTAAACTAGGCTTTTTTTGTTATGTGACTTTTATATTTATGCCAGAACGGTTATAACATAAGGGTTAGCTATCAAGTTTGTATTGGTTTTCTGCTCTGTAGCAGCAAAAAACGATCAAGCCAAGAAATTCACATTTCTAGAATGCTTTCAGGTTTTATTTGTAAAAAATTCAGTTGAAAAGGTGTTTTATGCCAGGCCCACAGGTCAGTCAAGCCAAGCAGCAGTTAGAGATCATTATCGATGCGTATTTAAGTGAAAGCGATGTCGAACGTGTGCTTGCGGCCTGTGATTATGCAGATATGGCGCATGACGGGATTGTGCGTAAAAGTGGTGAACCCTATATTCTGCATCCGATTGCGGTCAGCTGTATCTTGGCGCATATGCGTTTGGACACTGAAACTTTAATGGCTGCCCTGCTGCATGATGTGATTGAAGATACTGAGTTCAACAAAGACGATATTAGCAAGATTTTTGGTTTTACCGTCGCTGAACTGGTCGATGGTGTCACCAAACTGAGTCATTCGAGCGATAAAGAATATAATAAAGCGGCTTCTTTCCGGAAAATTCTGCAAGCGACTTTACAAGATCCACGTGTCATTATTGTGAAACTGGCCGACCGTTATCACAACATGACCACTTTGGATGCACTGCGTCCCGACAAACGGGCACGTATTGCCCGCGAAACCTTTGAAATCTTTGTTCCGATGGCACGCATTGTCGGCATGAATGAAATGGCCGATAACCTGGAACATCTTTGTTATCAGAATCTAGATCTAGACATGTATAACAATGTACAGGCCGCTCTACTGGAAACCAAGCCAAAACGCTGTGAATATCAGGCCAAATGGGAAAAAAACCTGACCGAACTGCTGCAACAGAATGCCATTCAGGGTCGGATTAAGAAGAAGAATAATAATATTGAGCTACTGCGCCACTTTGTTAAAAATGACATCGATCTGCAAGAATTAACTCATAGCCATGCTTTTGAGATTATTTTACAGAGCATCGCGGACTGTGACCGACTGGCAGAAATTCTGACCCAAAGCTTTAAAATCCAGAGTTATGAAGATCATATCCGCCGTCCATTACCGGGAGGCAACCAGTCCTTGATGATGCGCTTGAAAGGCGAAGAGACGACCCTGTCGCTCACCATTCAAACCGAACTGATGCGTAAAGCAGCACGTTTTGGCGTCGTACTCGGTGAAAGTGCCCCGCAAGCCTGCCGCTCTGCGATTCAGGCATCAATGCAGAATCTGAATGTACTGGTGGATGGTGAATGTGCCAAAACCACTTTTAGTGAATTGCTCGATTATCTACACCAAGAAAAAATCTGGGTCTATACCCCGCATGGTCATTTACATGAATTGCCGCAAGGCGCCACGGCCGTCGACTTTGCTTATGCCGCGAGTTTATTCCTAGGCAACCATGCGGTCGGTGCAAAAATTAACAATGAAACCAAACCCCTTTCAACGCCTCTAGTCAGTGGTCAGGTGGTCGAAATCATTACTGATGTCCTCGCCACCCCGAATCCGGATTGGCTCAGTTTCATCAATACCCAAAAAGCCCGTCGTGCTATTCAGAATATTCTGCGCGATCAGGATCCAGACGAACAGCGTCTGGTCGGACAACAGGCACTCAATCGCGCACTGAAACTGTTTCATCGTTCTATTCGCGATCTGACTGAAGCCGACTGGAAAAACCTCTTGGAGTGGCGCCATGTTTCCAGCAAGGAACAGCTGTTTGAACAAATTGCTGTCGGTGATTTATTACCGCAACTGGTGGCCAACCATTTATTTGCCCAAGATCAGCATCAGAATATTGCCAGTTCAGACCGTCTGATTCAGGGAACAGAAGGTGTCGATGTCAAATATGCACATTGCTGTAATCCTGTGCTGGGTGATCCGATTCAGGGTCATTTGACCCGTCGCGGTTTAATTGTGCATCGTGCACGCTGTCACAACCTGCTGCATGAACAGCATCAGCATCCAGAAAATATCATGTTGTTGCAATGGACCTCTGATGATCTGGAAGATATCAGCTTTACTGCCTATCTCAGCATTGACCTGGACATGAATGACGAGCAGATTTCCGACCTAATCTATCAATGCCGTAAAGCGCATTCCGGGGTGGAAATGGTGCGCACTCAGGATGACAAAACTTACGTCAATATCGTGGTGCATAACCGTAAACAGATTGCACAGATTATCCGGGATTTACGCATGTATTTCGGTTTCCCGCGAATTATCCGTCTGGCACAGCCCGTCGTTTTCAGTGAAGCCTCTAAAGCGAGTTAATCATTTAAAACGATAGTGCTTTGATCGGCCGAATTGATCGAATATGATGTATGTCGATGATAAAAGGAGAAATTAATGTCCCGCCAAGTAATCCATACTGAAAATGCCCCTGCTGCGATTGGTACTTATTCGCAAGCCATTTTAGTGGGTGATACCTTATATCTATCAGGTCAAATTGGCCTAGATCCTTATAGTATGGAATTGGTTGAAGGCATTGAAGCTCAAATTCGCCGGGTGTTTGATAATTTAAAAGCAGTCTGTGAAGCCGCTGGTGGTTCTTTGGCAGATATCGCCAAACTAAATATTTTCCTGACCGATTTATCGCACTTTCAACTGGTCAATCAGATTATGGGCGAGTATTTTGCCCAGCCCTATCCAGCACGTGCTGCTTTAGGTGTCGCAAGCCTACCTAAAGGTGCACTGGTTGAGATGGATGGTATTGTCATCATTAATCAATAAGTTATAAAAGACTCAAATATTCATATTTCATTATTTAGCGCTAAATAATGAATTATTCTTGAGCGGAAATCTGAGTAGCACTTGGATTTCCGCTCATTTTTTATTTTTTATCTAAATCCCCGATCAAAATAAAAGCTTTTTCAAATGATTTTTATTGACAAACGATAACAATTATCAATAATATTACTTATCTTATTTAATCACTGTGGTTGTGTCCTATGTACGTTTGTTTATGCCGTGGCATTACAGATCAAGACATTAAAGATGCTATTGCAAATGGCGCTGAAAGTTATCGTGATGTCCGCGATATGTTGGACTTGGGAACTTGCTGTGGCCGCTGCGCACCAGAAGCTCGCATGATCATCAGTGATGAGGTTTCACAAATTGCAGCTCGACTGGCTGTTGCAGCATAAATTTAGAAAGATTTCTCTCTATAAGCATAATGAAAAACAATGATCTTTGATCATTACTCCTCCCCGCCTTTGACTCTGGCGGGTTTTTATTGCCATTCATCTGAGTCTGAATCGATTCGATGTCGATTTTCATTTGCTGTTCCTTGACATCCTCACCTCTCTAAATAGAGCTGATTCCTCCTGCGAGACGCTTATGCCCAAGCGCAAGTATGTTCTTAGCACTATTCAAGTCCCGATCCAGAACACTTGAACAGTTTTCACATTCCCATACTCTTATTCGCAAATCTGCTCTACCTTTCGGACTACTTGCAGTGACCTCACCACAGCATGAACACATTTGGGTTGTGAAACTTTCACTAACTTCTTCAAACCATACTCCTGCGTTCTCGCATTTATACTTGAGCATGGTCTTGAATGCTGAAAATCCGGTATCCAGAACAGACTTCGCCATCTTGGTTTTCACCAGTTTTTTCGCACTCAGATCGCCTACAACAATTAGTGCATTTTTCTTTATAAGCATCGTACTTGCTTTGTGCAAATGGTCTTTACGACAGTTTGCAATCTTGGCGTGTAATGCACGGACCCGTTTTCTATTTTTCGCTCGTTGAGCAATCCCTAATTTCTGTTCATATTGACGGTAGAACTTGGGATTTGAAATTATCGTACCATCCGAACAAGTGGCTATATCCTTTAAGCCCAGATCAATCCCAATCAAATTAGTCGCAGTCGATTTCTCAATTTTAGGGCTATTCACAACTAAGCAGACATACCAGCGGCCACGCGCATCCTCGACAAACGAACCAGTCTTGATACTGTAATTTGACAGTCCATAGCTATCCCATATTTTAAACTGATGCTTGCCATACTGGATATGGCCATCAGCATACTTGATTGCTACTTTCTTAAAGGGTATCCAACCTAGTGATCTTCTGGCTGATTTCTTATGACTGACCCGCCATTTTAGTTTAGTCTTCTTGAATTGCTTTCTGCGTATGACTAATTCTTCGGTAACAGCCTGAATGGTTTGACTATGTAACCCACAAAGCCTAGATGTACCTTTCGTATATTCAGCAATATCGTAAGCACTGAGAAATTCACCTTTTCTTTTAAGGTGTTTAAAGCTTAAATCATTGACATAATTCCAGACGAAATTCACTTCAGATGCTAATTGCTCTAATATCTTGGAATGTTTATCTTTAATACGTAATTTAAGTGTTTTCATGCGATTATTTTATCAATGAAAATAACCAATAGAATATCCAAAGTTAAAAATGTTAATTTGAAACGACATTTCATGTCGTATGGCTTAGGTCACTCATTTATATCCCTGCCTTGAAAACGAGGTTTTACGTTTGATTTGATAAATTACTCGCCATTTGCCCCTGACTTGCTTTACTATCAGGATTAGAGCGCTTTCTTAGAAAGATAAAACAGGTCCAAATGGAGTGATGCGATGAAAGGCAATCGTGATGTGATTAATCAGCTCAATCAGGTGTTGTATCACCACTTAACTGCCATTAACCAGTATTTCCTGCATTCGCGCATGTTTAATGACTGGGGCATTGAGAAACTGGGCTCGGCAGAATATAAAGAATCCATTGTTCAGATGAAACATGCCGATAAAATTATTGAACGTATTTTATTTTTGGAAGGTCTGCCGAATTTACAAAATCTGGGCAAACTGTATATCGGTCAGCATACTCAAGAAGTGCTGCATTGTGATGTACGCAAAGTCAAAGAGAATATTGAAGCCATCCAGAAAGCAGTGGCATTGGCTGAAACCCAAATGGATTATGTGACGCGTGATCTGGTTCAGGAAATTCTAGAGAAAGAAGAAAATTATCTGGATTGGACCACAACACAAATCGATCTGATCGAGAATATTGGTATCGAAAACTATATTCAAAGTCAGCTCTAATATTCGATTCAAAATAAAAAAGCCAGTATCTGCTGTAATTCTGATTAGTTAAAGAATTTAGAAATAGACTCTTTAACTTTTTAGTAGCTCACGACGGAGTCTTAACGGTTTAAATCAAATATTTGCAAATCATTTGTTACTTTGGTTTCGCCCAAATGAGAAGCGAAGCTTCGCAAGGAAGGCATCTTGCGGAGCAACACTCCTCACCGCAAAACTCGTCAGCCACCATCCATTAGTAAATTTGTCGCAGAAACAATCATTTTTTAATGCAGTCCTGCCTCAAACAGTTGCGGATGACTTTTCCATCTATCAAATATAATCCTGAATTTAAAAAAGAAAATGCCAGTCAATTGCTTAAGTGAATAGCATTACAGCATTTGCTGGCTTTTTTATTATGCTTAATGTGGCATATCCTGAATCACATCTTCATAGCTCAATTCAGTTTTCTGAATCGTATTGAGACGCTCAAGTTGATAATGTGCTTCATCTATATAGCCATTGTAAGCCAATAAACGAATATATTTTAAAAAGTTGTATGTGGTTGGGTAACTCACCACCAATTTCTCATATTGATAAATTTCCTCTTCAGTCATCTTGCTATAAGGATTGACCCGGATCCAGGCAATACGATGATTAAACTCGGTCAGCAGATAAATTGGTTTTTCATTGGTGATTTTTTCCGGCTGTTTTTCATAACGAATACTTTGTCCAAGTTTTGGCACAGCAACATCATAATCGCGATAAATCAAAATTAATAAAAGTAACCCAACAACAAAAATGAATTTCATGCCGATTGATGGCATAACTATTATTTTAATTTTTAGATTTTGCGCCAAAACTGTACCCAGAATAAAACCGACTGGCAGCAGGAAATAGGCATAATGCTGTGGAAACTCAAACATGGCATGCGTGACAAATGCCCCGATCATCAAAATTCCAATGACAGACTCAGGCGTATTCACCCATCGTTGTAACTGATAGCCCAAATAACCAAAGTATGCCAGAAATGGCAGACCAATAATTAAGCCGTTCCAGAGCAAAAAATCTAGAATAAAATTATGCGCACTTCGGATCCACACCGGGCCTTGTACGGTATCGCTGATTGAAACGAACGCTGCGCTAGTTTGATACCAACCATAGCCAAACCAAGGTTGTGCCTGAATCGCGGCAATCATTTGCTGCCAGATCGCAATACGCGACATATCTCCGGTAGCACGAGATACCACATCCCTGCTTTGTACGACGTCCGTATCCATTACTTGTGCAGCGAGCTGACTGAGTAATGGAAAAGCCACAATACAGGAAATAAAGAAAATGAACCAAGCTGTGCTGTAATACCATTTCAGGCGAATAATACCTTTATATTGATAGAACGCCAGATACAGTATGATCGCGATGGCAGCCACCCAAGCAGTACGCGACTGACTTAAAGCCACTCCCATAACAATCACTGCAGCGCAGGCAAATAGCCACTTGGTCTGAATTTTTTTCTTTTCATATAGGTAGAGGCAGCTCATAAAGGCCATGACCAAAAAAGTCGCCATATTGTTTGGTTGGGCAAAATTGGCATAGGGACGTTGAGTACCACTGATATTCACCATACCCGGCAGTACAGAATCCAGATTAGACCACTGACACAGCGCAATTAAACCCGTAATCGTCCCTGAAGCCAAAAATACATAACTCAAGTTGGTAAAGGTTTCTTCCCGATTATTGTTTCCTATACACAAGTTATAGCCCAAGACACTCGCTAGCCAGAAACTAAATACATAAATCGCTGCCATCATGGCAGTACTGAAGAAAAATACCTGTCCCATAAGAAATTGAATCAGCGGGACACAGGCGAGTAGCAATAAAGGTAAACTAATAGCGGGGATTTTTATTTTTTCTTTTAAGCCAATTCCAGCTAATGCAAATAGCGCAAAAAAGGCATACAGTTCACCGGTATAGGTGACCCATGGACGGTAATGCACGGGCATGAGCCATGCCAGGGAGATCAGGATTGCTGCGATCAGGCCAAGCGTGAATTTCATTGAAATAGTAGGCAGTGAAGATTTGGCACATGATAAACAAAAAGCAGATGGATGGGTAATCTGCATTGTAAGATCAAAATAATGTAATATATAAATCGGGGGAAATCTGATTGATTTAAATAGTATGAAACAAAAAAAAATTCTGATCGTGACTAGAAATCTTCCACCTCTAATTGGTGGAATGGAACGGTTAAATTGGCATATTGCAGATGAACTGAGGCATGAGCATAAGATATTGCTTCTAAGTCATTCTCAGGCAAAACAACAAGCACCCTCAAAATGCATTTTTTTTGGGGTAAAGTTAAATCCACTACCTATATTTTTATTGCTGGCTTTCTTTAAAACACTCTTCATTTGCTTACAGCATAAACCTGACATTATTTTTGCTGGTAGTGGTTTAACAGCACCAATTGTAGTCTTTTGGGCAAAGTTTTTTAGAAAAAAAAGTATCGTCTATATTCATGGGTTAGATATTGCTACGAATCATTGGGTTTATAATCTTGTTTGGATTCCAATGATTCGTGGTGCCAATAAAATTATTGCTAATAGCACCCCCACCCATGATATCTGCATAAAAAAAGGTGTTTCCAAAGAGAAACTATCGATTATTTATCCAGGTGTAACTTACCCACCTTTACCAAGAAATGAGCATTTAATCGAGTCAATTAAAGAAAAATATCAATTAAATAATAAAAAAATATTAATTTCTGTTGGCCGATTAACACAGCGCAAGGGGTTAAATGAGTTTGTTGACTTAGCTTTGCCTCAGATTGTAGCCAAACACCCTAATACAATTTTAGTTATCATTGGAGATACACCAAACCAATCATTAAATAAGAACCTGCAAAGTAAAGAACTCATCTTAAATACGGCTGAAAGGCATAAAATAGCAAATAATATTTTGTTTGTTGGAAACGTTAGTGATGACCGAATTTTATCTTCTTGGTACTATCTCGCAGATCTACATATTTTCCCTGTAAAACATATTCCCGATGATCCCGAGGGCTTTGGTATGGTTGCGATTGAAGCAGCCGCGCACGGCATTCCGACTGTGGCTTTTGCTACTGGTGGTATTGTAAATGCAGTTAAGCATCAAAAAACAGGTTTACTTATACCTGTTGATAGATACGACCTTTTAAGTCAAGCTATTATTTCAGCTTTGGAATTTCCCCTAAAATTTAATAAGAAAGATTGTGAAGGCTTTGCAGAAAATTTCTCTTGGCCACATTTAAAATTCAAATTTAATATTCATATCTAGAGTACGACATGAGCATTCTTTTTATAGGCAAACGTTTTTACACAAATAGAGATGCTTATACTGAAAAGTTTGGTAGGATCTATCAATTGCCTTATCATTGGTCAAAAGAAATACCAACTAAATTATGGTTAATTGATTATCATAATAAAGATAAAATATCAGATACTGATGAAGATTTAGAAATAGTTTCAACTCCCATCTTCAGCTTTTTATTTATCATGATATTTTTGAAAACGATAATCATCCATCGACCAAAAATGATAGTGGTGAGTGGAGATTGTTATATAGGATTATTAGGATATATTGCATCTAAACTTTGTTCATCCAAATTCATTTTTGATGTTTATGATAAATATGACACATTCTCAGGCTATAAAAATTTAGGTTTTAAAAATCTATATAAATTTTTATTACAAAAAGCGGATGTTTGTTTTTTTGCGAGTAAAAAATTAAAAGAAAATAGTGAAAAAATATGCAAGAAAACAATGTTGGTTCTTAATGGCGTAGACACTAATCATTTCTACCCCAGAGATATAAATCACTCAAGAGAATATTTTGATTTAGATAAACTTCATATATATATAGGATATTTTGGTAGCATGGAGTTAGAACGTGGTATTGATGATCTTATTTCTGCTGTCGAACTACTTCATCGAGAAAACAAAAATATTCATATCTTACTGGCTGGAAAAAAACGTGATGACTTAAACCTAAATCATTCATTTATACATTATCTCGGCAACCTCCCTTTTAATACAGTTCCTATCGCAATGGCTTGTTGCAACCTACTGGCCTTGCCCTACAGAAATTCACAATTTTTAGATCATGCATCGTCATGTAAAATTGGCGAGTATATTGCAATGGATATTCCTATTTTAATGACTAATGCAAATAGTCTAATCCATAATATACATTTAGATTCAATTCATAAAAATGATTTAGCTAAGCATAGCGACCATATTGCATTAGCAAAAAGCATTCAACTAATTATCAATAGTAACTATGAAAAACCAAAACTTAGCTATGAAAACTGGAAGAAAATATCCAAGGAATGTTTACCTATTTAAAAAATTAGAAAAAGTGTTTTTTCGAAGATTAGCGATTAACTTTTCATATTCAATGGAAATAAGAGAAAAATAATTAGACCTATTGAAGACCAAATTTAAAATTAATGTATTAACAAAAAAACGAAAAACTATAAAAGTTTTATATAAAAAAATGTTATAGGCATTTTTTGGGTAAACAATTGGCTCAATTGATAAACTGTAATGATTCTTCATCATCCCAATATGATCATTATTCCCCTTAAGTAAACTATATTTTAAGGAGAAATCGGTATGTGACCTAGAATATCGATGAACATATTGATCTCGAAGAGGATGAATCGCTAAAGTATAGGGAATTGGTCCTGTAACCTTTAATACCCCGCGCTTTGCAACACTATGCTTCCAAGGATTATAATTTTTAATGTTATGGACAACCCGATCAATAACCGCTTTAAGAAAGGGTGATTTAGGTTTAGCAATAATATACCATTGCTGATACTCACCATGCGGTATATGACGCAACTCTATCTTAAGACCTGAACCTTTAAACTCACCATCATCGTTAGGCCAATTTGAGAGCAAAAACTCATCATCATCTTTTAATAATTGTGACAACGGTATTGTACAAGTACTTTTAATATCAAAATATGCCCCCCCATCCTTATACAACACCAGATACCTAAAAAAATCTGCCTTAGCCGCACCATAAGAACTGTTGATTGAATCATAAAGGTCTAAAAAATCCTGACCATAATGTCTAAAAATATATTCAGAACATTGATCATTATCATAAAACCTATATTCCCAATCCGGATTATTATTCTTAAGTTGCTCAGTGATTTCTGAAATATCACGAGGTATATTTTTAGAATAATAAGTCTGGTGTATGATTTGAGGAATAAGATTATTATTCACGCTTCAAACACCCATATTAAATTGATCTAATAATACAATCTAAATTATTTGAAAATTTTTCAAAAGAAAATCTTTTTATATTATCAAATCCTTTATTCACTAGATAAGTACAGTACTCATCGTCCTCCCACAATTTTTGAATCCCTTCAACCAATTCCTCAACATCTTCCGCATTATTTACAACCAAAGCAGAATTTTCAGCTACCTCAGACAATGCAGAGTTATTTGCTGTCAACACTGGGACTCCTAAAGTTTGTGCTTCAATCACAGGAATACCAAAACCTTCAAGTAAACTTGGAAAAAGAAATGCACGACAATTTTGCATTAAACATACCTTTTCAACGTCTGTTATTTCACCAATAAATTTGATCTGTACTTCATTCAAATTTAATTTATATTTCAATAAATCATATTTATTCAAATAGCTTTTATCATCTGCACGACCGGCAATAACGAATTTTAATTCCTGATTTTTCAACGTTGCTACTTCGAAAGCCTTAATTAAATTATGAATATTTTTTCTAAACTCAATAGCCCCTACAAAAAACATATATTTATTTTTATTTAAATTAAACTTATGCATTATTAGCTTATTAAGCAAAGGATCTTCACATACTTTCATTAAATCTTCATGGATAGCAATTGCTTGATAAACCACTTCAACCCTTTCCTCTAAATGAGGATAAAAACTTAAAAGACTATGACGGGCATATTCAGAAATTGCCATAATTTTATCCGCCTTAGTCACACTAAAAAGTTTTTTACTAAAAGTTGGTTGATAATAATCTTTATTCTGTAGCGGAAAAACGTCATGAACAGTTTGTATGATTTTCTGTTTTTTTGAATAAATACAAATTGGGCTTGAAGTAAAAACTATATCATTTTTATCCAAGCTTTTAAAATCTAAGCATTTTAAATTCTTACCAGGAAATCTTAAATATTGGTTTAAAAAAAAATAAAATAAAGGTTTGTTTATAAAAAAATCAATATCATCTAAATACGAATTATTAGAAATACTATTTTCAACATAAAAACCATTAAAATTATTTTTAAAAAAATATTTAAAATAATAGATCCATCTCTCGTATAAATCATGCTCGTTATAAAAAAAACCTCTAGGATTTTCTAAAGATTTATAAATATTAGCAATATCATCTTTAAAGGAGTTGGTTAAAACACCAACGGAATGATTTACACCTATAGCTCTTATCAAAGCCTGTGTAAAATAATAAATACCACGGTTATAACCACAACCCAATTCAAATGATGAAACTAATACTTTTTTATTCATAAGTAACACTCAATCAATATCTGCCAACCTATTTAATCGGTTTGATAAATCTATATATTTTCTTAACAATAAGAAAGACACGATATGGAAAAACTTTCTTCAAAATACTAATTAATTTTATATATCGTGTATCTATATCAGCATGATATCCTTTAATAGGTTTATTCCATGAAGAACCGTATATATATTTCAACAATCTCTTTGGCTTTTGAGGAATATTAAATGTTTGACCTATAAAATTAATTTGCTCAGTTTTTTTAAAAAATTTATTTGGAATAGAATAAAGATTACATTTCCTATTACAAAAATCACCTTTTTTAAAAAAATAAATATCAATATATTCATCACCCCTTAATAAACTCAAAATATCTCCATCATATCTAATGACACTAAAACCTCTATCTATAAATACATTTAAATTTTTTATAAAATCTTCTCTAACCTCATTTAAAATATAAATATCTACATCAGTATCATAATTAATAAAACTTTTATCTCTTACAGCACCTAGTAGCGTTCCATATATTAATCCAAAATCAATCGATTTATCATCAAGAATTTCTTTTAAAATTAATAAATTTTCTGCACAAATTTCAATATTTATTTTTTTATTACGATTTATGAAATCAAAATTTTTCAGATTATAAAAATTCTCACCAATTAATATTTTACTGGACATAATTCACCCCTATTTTCTTTAATACTAATCTTGCTACATATGCATCATCATTTAAAAAATTAGCATAACCATGCCCCTCATAATACTTTTTAATTTCATAACCTTTACTTAATGCTTTCTTTTTAAAATCAGATACATTAATATATCTACGATAGTGATCCTTTGTATTTTTCTCACCAAATTTATCATTTTCTGTTCTAAATTCTAAGTAAACCTTTCCATCTATTGGTAAAATATCGTCTATTAATTTAAAAAAACTATTTTGCTTATTTTCATCAATAGCATGTAAAAAAAATCTTGAATACACTATTATCTCTTTCTTCAAATCCTGCTTAATTCTCTTTACTTGATCTATTAAGTCTAAATCATCGATTGAACTATTAATAAACATTGCATTTTTCATATTATAGTTTTTACATATATTAATTGCCTCCTCAGAAGCATCAATTCCAATTGTAAATATTCCATTTTTAGCAAAAAAAATGGAATCACGACCATTACCACACCCTATATCTAATACTATATTTTGATAATAATTAATATCACTTAAAAAAAATATAGAAAATTGTGAAGGTATGTTAATACGACTATTATCTAAAATAGAACTGTAGAAGTCATTCCAATAATCATTTAAAAATTCCATAACATTTAATCTCAAAATAAATTTAAATTTTAAAAATACCTAACAAAATCAAAATCATTTAAATTACCTTCATCATGTGTAACTGAAACAATTGTTACATACTTTTTCAACATGATTATTTCTTTATTGATTAGCTTTTTGGTTTGACTATCTAAAGCACTCGTTGCTTCATCCATAAATAAAACTTGTGGATCTTTATATAATGCTCGTGCAATTCCTATACGTTGACGCTGTCCGCCAGAGAGCATTACACCTCTTTCACCAACAATCTCATTATAACCACCTTTCAAATTATTCATTATTAAATCATCAATTTGAGCAAGTTTAGCCACTTTCTTAACCTGTTCAAAATCAATCTGAGATTTAGGTACACCAAAAGCGATATTTTCAGCAATAGATTTATCTGCTAAATAAATAAATTGTGGTACATAGCCGACTATATTACGCCATCCAGTGATATTTTCTGCTGTTAATTCAACATCATCAATATAGATTTTACCTTCCTGTGGCTTGAGTAAACCAAGTAAAATATCCATCAACGTACTCTTACCACAACCACTTTTCCCCATAATCCCTAGACTCGAATTTTTCTTTATCTCTAAATTAAATCCTTCTAATACAGGATTTTCACTACGATTAGGGTATGCAAATTTAATATTTTCTAGACGTATTGAATTTTCAAATTTAAGAAGCTTAACCTCTAACTGTTTTTCAATGCTATTTTTCTCTAATAAAAATTCAGGTTGAAGTACAGCGAGTACCTGCTCAGAAAACTTAATCTGTGAAATAGAACGATACATATTCTGCGCAGCTGGCAACATACGATAAGCAGCAAAACCATATAGACCAAGTACAGGTAAAATATGAGAAACTTCTTTTCCTGAAACAACCAATATCATTGCCAATCCAATTAAACAGCTATAACCTACGGTTTCAATAATATTCAGAGGTACTTGACCTAAAGTATCGCGTGTTGCAATATGCCTTGCAAATACACGTGAAGATTGCTCAAATTGATCAATATAACCCTGCTTTGCATTATTAATCATCACGTCTTTAATGCCTGCAACCGCCTCTTGACAGGTTTGATAGCGCTCTTTATTTGCTTGAGTAAACTCTTGGCCAATCTGAGTCAGTTTTTTTCGCACCAACATATAAATCGCCACATAAAATAGTCCTAATACCAATGCTGTTGCTATGGCCATCAGTGGGTCATACAGTAAGAGAATCCCCACCATTGAAAATAAGACAACTCCATAAGACATAAGCGTTAAAGCTGGTAATATCATTGTCCAAATGAGTTGATCCACTTCAGATAAAATATTTTTAACTAAATTGGTACTATTTCTTTGGATAAAGAATTCATAATTTTGTTGTAAATATATTTTGAGCAAGCGTGTAGAAAAATAATGGCGTTGTAAACTTGCAAAGCGATTCACTGCATATTGTGTCAATATTTTAAGTACAGTTGAACAAATCACTATAAATAATGAAATAAAGCCAAGATAGATAATAAAATTTTGTTTATTGGTTGCACCAGTAAAATCATATAATAGATGTAAATAGTGATTTGATTCTGTCATATTTGGATTAGACAGAACTGCTAAAAATGGCATAATTGAAACAACACCCACAGATTCAATAAATGCCATCCCCATAACGAGAATGAATACATAAATGACTTTTCGCTTATCTAAAGACGAAAGAATCTGCCAAAGCTGCTTTAAACTGTTCAACACGGTTGTCTTCACTTCTCTTTATACATGAGCGCTGTAATCTGCTCAGAGATTAAACCCATCAAAAATATCATCACACTCCCCGTATAAAGCAAAGCACTCATATTGGTAAAGCGATGAAATTCATACAAAGTATAACCATACCAACCTGTTGCCATTAGAAATAATATAACTGCAATCGGTAAAAACATCTTCAATGGTGAAAACAGCGTGGCAATTTTAAAAATAATTAAAAAAAAGCGCACGCCATCTTTGATCGGCTGGATATGACTTTTCCCTATACGCTTAGCCGTATGAATGGGCACATAAGTAACCGAATAACCAGCTCTAAAAAATGCCATTGTACTTGTCGTTGGATATGAAAATCCGTTGGGGAGCAAGTATAAGAACTCTCTAAACTTTTCGGCTCTTACAGCTCTAAAGCCTGAAGTGAGGTCTTCAACTGCATGCTCTGTCATATAAGATGCAAGTGAATTATATAGACCATTGGCAATACCACGCCCTAGATTTGCTTGAGAACCTTTTTGTCGAGCACCCACAACCAAATCAAATCCTTCTTCTATTTTCGCTAATAATCTAGGAATATCATTTGGATCATGTTGCCCATCCGCATCCATAAAGACAATTACATCGCCAGTTGCATGGCGCGCACCAGTTTTAATGGCTGCACCATTACCTTTTGAGTAGGGGTGGGAGACGACTTTTGCTCCAGCAGATTCTGCAACTTGTTTCGTTTGGTCTGTAGAACCATCATTCACCACAATAATTTCGTGAGCAAGCTGTAATTGTTGAATCTGTGCAAGGGTTTGACCAATTGCAGCAGATTCATTTTTGGCGGGAAGGACGATGCTGATCTTCAAATTTTCCCCCTTAAAGCTTAGTTTGAATTTTATCTATGAAGATTTTTTGTAATCTTGATATTTCCATATCATACTCGGTCTTACTACGCTTTAACTTAGATGTATCTTGGTGCTGATATACCTCATCAACTTTAATGAGTAAATTTAAAGCATTTTGTGCTGAGCCATAGGTACCAAGTTCTGCGACCATCATTAATCCAGCTTCAACATCATTATATCTCTGAAGTGCTTCTTGATAATATGCTATAGCTGCCTTCTCTTGATGCATAGCTAAATATATTTTTGCTTTAAGATACGGTGATAAACGCTGGTAAACAGAAATTTTGTTATAGCCTGCATGTTGGTCTAAATGTTGAATTAAGCTTAAAGTGGGCTGACAATAACGAATACATTGCTGTTCATTTGCAATAACACCTTCTGTAAGTACACGTAAGCCTTGTATTGCTTGGGCATCAAAAGGTTGTTTTTTTAGTTTTTGGGTGGTGAATTCAAAATCTTGCTCAGTTGCTATAGCATAGGAAACTTTTTGTAAAAGTAGTTGTATATTAAGCAAAGCACTTTGCGGCATTCTTTCTAGAGAGCTTTCTAAATGTTGATTAGATTCAAATAGATAACCTTGCTCTGTTAGTTTTCTTGCAATAGTGCTTTGAGCACGTGGAGAGTTAGGGGTGTTTTTTGCCCAGTACAGTAAAAGAGCGTTAGTATTTCCCCAAAGCTTTGCTCGTTCATAAGTAAAAAAACTTAAAATTGAAAGAATAACAGCAATAATTAAATAAACTAGTTTAGGATTTATTTTTTCTTTTAAAAAATACAAGGCAGCAGCGATAGGTAAAAATAAGAATAATGCGGCTAAATAATTACGATGCTCAAAATATAGCTCTAAGCCAAGTACTGTTGACTCCATCATATGTGCTGCAAAAAAGAATAGGATTGCAACTGATAATAGAGGATATTTATTCTTATATAAGAAAGCAGAGAATAATAACCCTGTTAAAAAGACAATCGAAGATAAGGTTGTTATGGGGTGTAGTAAGGATTTAGATATTAAATATCCGTCTTGATAAAGTCCACGCCCTTCTATTTGGGGAATAAGTAAGTGATATAAATATTCACTTACAATCCGAGCCTCACTGTATAGACGTTCTACTTGATTAAAATTTCGATTCGGCCAGAGATTTTCAGAAAAATTGAGCTCTTTAAATATGAGGTAAAGTACTGCCAAGGAAGGGAGCCATAAGCATAAGGCTCTCCATTGCCATATAGGTTTGTCGCGTTTATTTGGATTACAAAACTCTAAGACTAAAATTAGTAAAGTAAGTAATGCTCCATTTTCTTTGCTATAGGTTGCTAATATTGTACATATACCTATAGAGATAGCCATATAAAAGTACGCTTGTAATGGTTTATATGGTAAAAGCAAGCGTGCTTTTAAGTAGCCAACAATACCAATTAAAGTAAATAATGTTGCGAGTTGTGCCATACGCTGCACAACGTAGAGCGTGGTTGATACAAAATACGGATGCAATAACCAAATACCTGATGCAATTAGTGCAATCCAAATTGCTTGTTGTTCTTTATAATTATAGTTTCTTAATAAAAGTAAAATTGCCCAACAAAGTAATACCCCATTGAGTAAATGGATCATAATATTGGTATATTTAAAGGAATAAGCAAGAGACGGCCATGTATTATCATTAATGAGAAAGCTGGCAAGAGAGATGGGGCGACCTGTTGGGCCTGCAAAACCGCTATTAATAAAATTTTTACCTTTATCCCAACTATCAATGGTGCCATATGTGCCTAAAGGTTCTAGGTTGGGATAGTCATCAAAAAGAAAGTCACCAGAAAGTCCGAATGAATATATAAAAAAACAAAAGAATAAAAGAATGTAAAGGTTTAAGTTTGATAAGTATTTTTTCATCATTATTTTAAAACCTTTCAATAAAATAACGCCTATCATAATGATAGGCGTTATCAATACTACCTGTACTCTAAATTAACGACAGTTAGTTGGAATTAAAGTAGGGTCAATTGTACCAGGTTTACACTTCCATTCTACGCCACCAGAAGCAGTTGTAGGACTCAATTCTAAAGTTACTGTTCCACCTTTTGGTGCAACTTTATCATTATAAGTAATAACGATTTTACCGCCTGCTGCATCTACTGAAGTAACAGCATTACCTGTAATCTGATTGGCAGCTGCTAAACCTGCAGCTGTATTGCTAGCAGGCCAGTCATTTTGAGATGATGCATACTCAGTAACAGCAGCTTTTGCACCACCAGCTAGGCTTAAGCCTTCAGAAACATGGGCACGCTTCGTGTAGCTTTGATAAGCAGGAATTGCAATTGCGGCAAGAATACCAATAATAGCGACAACAATCATAAGTTCGATGAGCGTGAAGCCCTTCTGCATTGTATTCATAACATTCTCCACAAATGTCTTTTGTTTATTTATAAGCCTAAAGAAAAAGCTCATTTAGCTTATTTTATATTTAGCACTAAGTGTGCCAAGTTTTATTATAATAAAATTGAGAGAAAAAACAGCACTTTAAAAAAATATTTTTATTTTTGTAACTCTCATGTTTTATTTTGTGCAACTAACTGACAAAAATTGTCAGTTAGTTGACTAAAATCACCCCAAAATAATCGGTTTATTCCCTAATTCATTTTCTAAATCTATTATTTTTCGATCATAGTATTGATCCAATACTTCTCCAATCTGCTTCACACCTTCAATGACGCCCTCTTTAAACCTCTGCTGAGCCAGATTTTGAATGATGTTTTGACAGATTTCATCCCAGACCTGCTGGGTTGTCGCATTCTTAATTCCCCGATCAATCACAATTTCAACCTTGTGCTCGCACAGATTCAAATAGAGTAATACCCCACTATTATATTCAGTATCCCAAACTCCAATTTCAGCAAATAACTGTCGGGCGCGACAGAGTGTGTCTTGATAATAGGCAGATCGTGCAGATAAACATCCTTCGATTACGACCTGTATTTCCCCCACATGCCCATGCTCGGCTTCTTCCACCGCAAGTGCAATCGCATGCTGATCCTGCTTGGAAAAAAAACGCTTGGTTGCCGGCATATAAAAGAAATGTTTTAACCAACGCTTAAAACTTGGCTGCGCATGTTCTTCCAGTTTCGGCCGCGTGACAATTTCTGTCGTATCTGTCGTTGTTACCATGAGCCTGATGCTCCTCCCCCACCAAAACCACCGCCGCCTCCACCGAAGCCACCGCCTCCAAAACCACCACGACCACTACTACCGCCTCGGCCAGCGCCCGATGCAAAAGCATGTAAAATCAGTTGCGCCAGTGAAGTGATTAAAACAAAAAATACACCCAGACCGATCAATAAGCTTGCGACCAATCCTAAACCATTGACCAGTCCAGCAGCAGTTCCAGCTACTGCAGCCGTTGCAGCACTGAGCTTTTTACCAAAAATCATCGAAGCAACCACACCGGCGATGATAATAAAAATCACAGCACCAAAAGTGGCTTGAGAAGCCTGTTGCGCTTTATAGGCCTGTTCGTGCCGTTCTTTCAGTTCATCTGCAGCCTGTGCGGCAATTTCAGGATCTAAATTGAGAATTCGTTCAATTTCAGCCAGTCCGGAATCAATACCTTGCGCATATTGGCCTTGTTTAAAATACGGCGTGATTTTGTCATGAATAATTCGACCTGCCACAATATCGGGTAGCACTCCTTCCAGCCCATAACCGGTCAAAATCTGAATACGACGATCATTAATGGCAATGGTCATCAATAAACCATTGTCGCGTTTGGCCGAACCGAGCTGCCAGGCGTCAGCAACGCGCATGGAATAATCAAAAATGTCTTCCTGCCCCGTGGTCGGAACAATCACGACACCAATTTGACCTTTACCTTCATTATAAAGTTTTAGAATACGCTGACTGAGTTGCTGTTTTTCAGCGGGACTAAGTATATTGGCCTGATCAATGACCGGTTCATTCAGACTGGGTAAATCGCGCTGAAACTGCCTTTCCGCCATGTCATTGGCAATTTGCGGCTGTGATGCTGCTGCAGTTTCTGTATTTTGGGCTGGAGTATTTTGATTATTTTTAGGCTGTAAGATTTCACGGGCTACGATGACTTCTTCAGTATCTGTAGCCGTCGCCGTTTCTGCTGAAACAAGTGTTGTCATTCCCATGCCCAACATAAGAATCAAACTAGCACAGTATTTCAGCAGTATTTCAGGCATCTGATCTCTCACTTATCTACAGATATTACTTATTCAAAGGAAACCGTTGGTGCTTTCTGTGCACTTTGCTCGGCGCTAAAGTTCGGTTTGGTGTCCATACCAATCACTTTGGCGGTCATGACTTGCGGGAACTGGCGCGCATAAGAGTTGAAGTCCTGTACTGTCGTAATATAACGGTTACGTGCCACTGCAATCCGGTTTTCAGTTCCTTCTAGCTGCACCTGTAAATCACGGAACTGCTGGTTCGCTTTCAAATCTGGATAATTCTCAGTGACGGCTAAAAGACGAGACAAGGCACTGGTCATCTGGGCCTGTGCTTCCTGATAGCGTTGGAATAGTTCAGGATCTTCTAGTACTTCACGATCTACTTTCAGGCCGGCAACATTGGCACGTGCTTGGGTCACTTCTGTTAAGACCTGCTCTTCATGCGCGGCATAGCCTTTGACCACATTGACCAGATTAGGCACCAAATCGGCACGGCGCTGATACTGGTTCTGGACTTCCGACCAGGCTGCCGTTACGGCTTCATCTTTGACTTGTAAGGTGTTATAGCCGCAACCACTCAGGGTCAAGGTACTGGCTAGCATTAAGGCGATAAGAGATTGTTTGAATACACGCATGATATCTTGTCCTCAATTCTTTATTAATATTTATATAATTAATTTGATTTTAAACAGTATTTTCTAAAGTTTTGTTACTTTTTATAATCTTTTTAATTATCCATATTTGAATTACAGACAATTAAAATTAAAAAACCCGCCGTAGCGGGTTGTTTGAATGGCTTCAGTGAATTTTCAACTGTTAAACATCCAGATAATCCAGGATACCTTCAGCTGCCTGACGGCCTTCCCAGATTGCGGTTACAACGAGATCTGAACCGCGCACCATATCACCACCAGCGAAGATTTTCGGATTTGAGGTCTGGAATTTGTATTGCTGCTGTTCAGCAGCAAGCACACGACCTGAACCATCCAGATTGATTTCCACATCGGTGAACCAGTCTGCTGGGCTGGTACGGAAACCGAAAGCAAGCAGGACTGCATCCGCTGGAAGAATTTCTTCTGAACCCGGAATCGGCTCTGGACTACGGCGACCACGACTGTCCGGCTCACCCAGCTGAGTAGTAATAAATTTTACACCGGTTACTTTACCATTTTCACCAACAACTTCGATCGGCTGACGGTTAAACTGGAAGTTCACCCCTTCTTCACGCGCATTTTGCACTTCACGGCGTGAACCTGGCATATTTTCTTCATCACGACGATAAGCACAGACGACTGACTCGGCACCTTGACGGATCGAAGTACGGTTACAGTCCATGGCAGTATCACCACCGCCTAAAACAATGACTTTCTTGCCTTCCACGCTGATGTATTCAGCTGGGTCTTTTTCCCAGCCCTGACAACGATTGACATTCGCAATCAGGAAATCTAGTGCATCATACACACCATCCAGATCTTCACCGGCAAAACCACCTTTCATATAAGTATAGGTGCCCATACCCATGAATACCGCATCATAATCTGCGAGCAACTGGTCGATGGTCACATCTGTACCAATCTCAGTATTCAGACGGAATTCAACCCCCATACCCGTGAAAATTTCACGGCGGCGTTTCATTACGTCTTTTTCCATTTTGAATTCTGGAATACCGAAGGTGAGCAGACC
>NZ_JBLVOM010000314.1:43401-130630 GCF_053543775.1 Acinetobacter endophylla
GATTTCTGGACGTTTGTCAACCACGACAGGTTTTACCCCGTTACGCACCAGAATATCCGCACAGCCAAGTCCTGCAGGACCTGCCCCGATAATCGCGACTTTTTTATTGGTCCATTGCACATTGGACATATCTGGACGCCAGCCCAATGCAAAGGCGGTATCATTGATATATTTTTCTGCATTTCCGATCGTCACTGCACCGAAACCGTCGTTCAGGGTACATGCCCCTTCACACAGACGGTCTTGCGGACAAACACGGCCACAGACCTCCGGCAAGGTATTGGTCTGGTGACACAATTCAGCGGCTTGGAATAGACGGCCTTCAGACACCAGTTTTAACCAGTTTGGAATGTAGTTATGTACCGGACATTTCCACTCACAGTAAGGGTTACCGCAGCCTAGGCAGCGATGCGTCTGATTGGCTGCAATTTCCGCTGTATAAGGCTTATAAATTTCCACAAATTCTGCTTTGCGGACCTCAATCTCTTTTTTCTCTGGATCTTGGCGTGCGACATCCAGGAATTGAAAGTCATTATTCAGGCGTTCTGCCATGTCTCTCTCCGTGGGGAGATGTAAGGGGTTCACAGTTGCCTTACATCTGCCTATGTTTCTGCAGTAGTGGAATTATTGTGGATCAGCTTGAGTTGTTTTTAACAGCGTTTGCAAGTTGGCTGCTTTTGGTTTTACCAACCAGAACTTGCGGCTGTAAAAGTCAAACTCATGGCGGATCTTGTACGCCCAAGCACTACCCGTTTCTTTAATATGTTCATCCAGGATACGACCCAGGAAGGCTTTATGCTCTTCCATCGCTTCGGTGGAAATACGGTTCAGCTCAATCAGTTCATGGTTATAATGATCAACGAAGTCATTATCCAGATCAAGTACATAAGCAAAACCACCAGTCATACCTGCACCGAAGTTATGCCCGACTTTACCCAACACAGTCACGATACCGCCAGTCATATATTCACAACAATGATCACCTGCACCTTCAATCACCGCAAATGCACCCGAGTTACGCACCGCGAAACGCTCGCCCGCTGTACCCGCTGCATATAACTTACCGCCAGTCGCACCGTACAAACAGGTGTTCCCAATAATCGCGGTATTTTGGGTCTGGAATGGCGAACCTTTCGGTGGGAAGATCGAGATACGACCACCGGCCATACCTTTACCAACATAGTCATTGGCATCGCCTTCCAGGCTGATATGCAAGCCACCAGCATTCCAGACACCCAGCGACTGACCCGCAGTACCATTCAAGTGAACTTTCACCGGATGGGCTTCCATGCTCAGGTTGCCATAACGTTTCGCAATTTCACCAGACAGGCGTGCACCAATCGAACGGTCACAGTTACCGATCGTGAAGCTATATTCACCGCCAGTTCCTGCTTCGATGGCAGGTAGAATCTCATCCACCATTTTTTCAGCCAGAATCCCTTTATCGAATGGTGCATTGCCTTGAACCTGACAATACTGTGCTTTACCTTCTGCAGCAGGATGCGACTCAAGCAATTTGCTTAAATCAAGATGTGCATGCTTTGCAGTTTCACCCGGCAAGACTTCCAGCAGATCAGTACGACCAATCAAGTCTTTCAGACTCGATACACCAAGTGCTGCCAGCCATTCACGGGTTTCTTCAGCAATAAAAGTGAAGAAGTTGATCAGCATTTGTGGCTCGCCAATATAATGCTCTTGACGTAAATGGTCTTGCTGGGTTGCCACACCGGTTGCACAGTTATTCAAGTGGCAGATACGCAGGTATTTACAACCCAATGCGATCATTGGGGTTGAACCAAAGCCGAAGCTTTCTGCACCCAGAATTGCTGCTTTGACAACATCCAGACCGGTTTTTAAACCGCCATCTGTCTGTACGCGAACTTTACCACGCAGGTCATTCACACGAAGGGCCTGATGTGCCTCAGAAAGACCCAGTTCCCACGGTGAACCTGCATGATGAATTGAAGAAAGTGGAGAAGCCGCTGTCCCGCCATCATAACCAGAAATGGTAATGAAATCGGCATACGCTTTCGCTACACCTGCCGCAATCGTACCGACACCCGGTTCAGAAACCAGCTTAACTGACACCATCGCCTGTGGATTAACCTGTTTTAAATCAAAGATCAACTGTGATAAATCTTCAATTGAATAGATGTCATGATGCGGAGGTGGCGAAATCAGGGTAACGCCCGGCACAGAGTAACGTAAACGGGCAATGAGACCATTCACTTTACCACCCGGCAACTGACCACCTTCACCTGGTTTTGCACCTTGCGCGACTTTAATCTGGAGAACTTCTGCTGATGTTAAATAAGCAGGCGTTACACCAAAACGGCCCGATGCAATTTGTTTGATTTTCGAGTTACGGATAGTGCCGTAACGCGCTGGATCTTCACCGCCCTCACCCGAGTTTGAACGACCGCCAATCGTATTCATGGCAATCGCAATCGCTTCGTGCGCTTCAGGCGACAATGCACCCAAAGACATGCCGGCAGAGTCAAAGCGAGGTAGGATCTCTTCCACAGATTCCACTTGTTCGACTGGAATCGAGTTGTCTGTTTTCAGTTTAAATAAGTCACGGATCGTTGCGATCGGACGGTTGTTCACCAGTTCTGCATATTCTTTAAAGTCTGCATAATTACCCGAACGTACTGCTTTATGTAGCGAGTTGATTACATCCGGGTTAAAGGCATGGTATTCCTTGCCGAATACAAATTTCAGCAAGCCGCCCTGATCAATTGGTTTACGGTTTTTCCAGGCAATATCCGCCAACTGTTTCTGGTCATTTTCAAGATCGACAAAAGTGGCACCCTGAATACGGCTTGGCACACCGATGAAGCATTTATCCACCACTTCATTAGATAAACCCACTGCTTCAAACAACTGACCACCACGATAAGAAGCAACCGTAGAAATACCCATCTTCGAAAGAACTTTCAGTAGACCTTTTTCAATCCCCTTACGGAAATTGTTTTGTGCATAAATCGGATCACCCAATAACTCACCTTTGGCAACCAGATCATTGATCACGTCATAAGCAAGATATGGATAGATTGCCGTTGCACCAAAACCAAGTAGCACTGCAAACTGATGTGGATCACGGGCAAAACCGGTTTCAACAATCAGGTTGGCATCGGTACGTAAACCAGTCTGGATCAGGTGATGATGCACCGCACCGGTGATCATGAAAGCATTGGCAGGCAAGTAACCTTCACGGATTTTCTTGTCTGAAAGTACCAGCAAAGTTTTACCATCACGAATCGCCTGTGCAGATTCTTCACAAATACGCGCAATCGCCGCTTGCAGACCTTCGGTTTCAGCATAGTTCAGGTCGATATCTGCAATTTCATAACCGGCACGACCTAGCGTACGGATCTGATGCATTTTCGAATTAGACAGTACAGGGCTGGAAATGATCAAGCGGTCGGCATGTTCAGGTCCTTGTTCAAAGACGTTTTGTTCACGACCTAAACAGGTTTCCAGTGACATCACAATCGATTCACGTAACGGATCGATCGGTGGGTTGGTCACCTGTGCAAACTGCTGGCGGAAATAATCCGACACATGACGCACCTGACGAGACAATACCGCCATTGGCGTATCATCACCCATTGAGCCAACCGCTTCCTGACCGCTTTCAGCAATCGGACGCAACAACTGGTCACGCTCTTCAAAGGTCACCATGAACATTTTTTGTGCCGCTTTCAGGCCATTACCTTTTAAGCCTTGATCACATAAATATTCTTCCAGCTCTGGACTGCCTTGCAAACGTACAGAATTTTCACGTAACCATTCACGGTATGGACGCATACGTTTCAGATGATTATTGACATCTTGCGTATCCAGCACCTTGCCGGTTTGCGTGTCGATGACCAGCATTTGGCCAGGACCGACACGGCCTTTAGAAATTACATCTTCAGGTTGATAACCCCAGACACCAATTTCAGAAGCCAATGTGATATAACCATTTTTGGTGATGACCCAACGCGCAGGACGCAGACCGTTACGATCCAGCATACAGATCGCATGACGACCATCCTGAATCACCAGACCTGCAGGACCATCCCAGGCTTCCATATGTTTTGAGTTGAATTCATAGAAAGCACGAAGATCAGCATCAAGTGTTTCCACGTTCTGCCAGGCAGGCGGAACCAGCATACGGAGTGCACGGAACAGATCCATGCCACCGCCAACCAGAATCTCCAGCATGTTATCCAGGCTTGAAGAATCTGAACCGGTACGGTTCACAATTGGATTCAGTTCAGTTAAACCCGGTAATAACGGATTTTCAAATTTTGGTACACGCGCCATGGCCCAGTTACGATTCGCAGTAATGGTATTGATTTCACCATTGTGTGCCAGGTAACGGAACGGTTGTGCCAAAGGCCAGCGTGGCAAGGTATTGGTCGAGAAGCGCTGATGGAAGACCACAATATGTGATTCCAAACGTGGATCAGCCAGATCTGTATAAAAATCTGCAATCGCTTCCGGCATCATCAAGCCTTTATAGCTGATGACCGTTGAGCATAACGTCGTGACATAGAAAGACGTATCATTGCTTAACAGCTGCTCTGCACGACGGCGTGCCAGGAATAACTTACGGTTAAATTCAACCTCAGTCACCCCCATTGGACAGTTAACAATAATCTGTTCAAATGCCGGCATTGATCGCAACGCAATTTCACCCAATGCATCTACATTGGTGGGAATCACACGCCAAGCTAAAACGATTAGACCTTCAGCTTCAATCTCTTTGTTTAAAACCTGTTTGGCGTGTGCCGCAAGTGCAGGATCAAGATTTAGGAATACTGAACCTACAGCAAAGACTTCACTTAAGGTGGTATCGCTTAAGCGTTTTGCTTCTTCACGGAAGAATTTTTTCGGCATTGCCAAGAGCAGACCACAACCATCTCCCGTCTTGCCATCTGCGGCAATACCACCACGATGGGTCATACAACTCAAACTATGAATCGCGGTCTTGACGAGATCATGGCTAGCATCACCCTGCATATGGGCAATTAAACCGAAACCACAGTTATCTTTAAACTCATCCGGTTGGTATAAACCTTGAGCGGGAGCTACATTATTAGGCGATGGCATGTGCATAGCGTACCCTTCTTTCACGAAGCCTCAACAGGCTATTAAACAATCTAAATTTTTCTCTGCGCTGGCGTCTAATGGACTTTCGAAGACCGTCTTGGTAGAGCAAAAGCATTTTTCTTTATTTCTTCAGACTAGTCCTTTTTTAGACTAAATGCATAACAAATAAAGTTTATTCTGCTCATGAATAACATAAAAATCTGGAATAAATATGACATTCATACGGTGTCATCGAATCATTTTTCGCGCTAAAACAGGGAGATTAATTCAATTCATGCACCAATAAAGCAAATTCCATGCCAACAAACAGCGCATAAATTAAAACAATACAGATGACAAAGATTTAGCGCAGAACAGCACTCTAAGGGTTAATTTTAATGTGCATTTTTTGCACCAAAAGCGCTCATTTTTAATTCTTTAATTTTTTTGATGCGCTATTTTAGACCGAACTAATTAAATGGATCACTAATCTCGTTATTTTGAGGACGAGGATTACCACCCTGAGCAGGTCGATTATTGTTATTTTGCGGTTGAGGCGTGCCTTCTACAGCACTTTCAGATTTCTGTACATCGACTACATTTCCCGATGAATCACGGCGCACAATGGTGGTACTAGTAGTTGCAGCATCAGAGCTACGCGGCTTAGGCTCAGCTTGGGTTTGCTGCTGTCTAAGTCGTACAGATTCATCTACTTTCGGCAAAGGCACATTTTTTAAACGAATTTCGTAAAGCTTTTGATTACTGGCCAATTCCTCTGAACCCAGATTATTGACCTGACTGACATATTGCTGCATTTGCACGACTTCAGGTTTAACTGAAGCCGGTAAATTTAACTTCAGTGTAGAGAGTGCCTGATTGGCTTGTGCCGCCGTCTTATATTGACCATACAACAATACATATTGTTCTGGCTGATTTTCACCCGAGATTCTTAAATAAATAAAAGGCTTACGATCGGACTGTTTTTTAAGAAAACTTTTTAAAATGGCTTCATTGGTCACACGAAATAATTCAATTGCATGCTGGTTTTTCGCTTCATTGACAAATTTGGTACCGCGAAATTCCGGCTCATGACTGGCATTCACGACGGTACGTGTATTCAGGTCCAGCGGTTTCACTTCCTGAAAAAGCGCACCAAGATGGGTCATTGTGGCTACTTTTTCCGGCTGAATCTGCAACTGAACTTCAGTTTCAGGCTTTTTTTCAATTTCGACGATGTCATCTGAATCAGTCACCGCCCAAAAAACTAAGGCAGCAAATAGGCAGCATACACCACAGACCAGCCAGAAATAATGCTGAATCTTTTGCCAAGGAGTATGTAATGCTGCCATAAAACTAAACCTATGCCTGACTGGCTAAAATTGCCTGTTTCATTAACTCGAGATCAAAGTCTCGGGTAATCACTGCTTCGCCTAATTGCTTTAATAACACCAGACGCAATTGTCCATTTAAGACTTTTTTGTCATGGGCCATATAGGCCAGAAAATCATCCAGAGGGATTTTAGGACAAACGATAGGTAATTGGGCACGAGAAATGATTTTTTTTGTACGTTCTAAATCTTCTTGAGAAATCCACCCCATACGCTGTGACAGATCCGCAGCCATCACCATACCGGTGGCAACAGCCTCACCATGTAGCCAGACACCATACCCCATGTAGGATTCAATCGCATGCCCAAAGGTATGACCTAAATTGAGTAAAGCACGTTCCCCTTGCTCCTTCTCATCATTGGCTACAATCCGCGCCTTATGCGCACAGGAACGATAAACGGCTTCAGCCAATAATTTCTCATCACGAGCGACCAGCGCATCCATGTGTTCTTCAAGCCAGACCAGAAATGACTCATCGCCTAGCAGCGCATATTTAATCACTTCAGCCAGACCTGCTGAAAGTTCGCGGTCCGGCAAAGTAACAAGCTGCGACATATCCGCCAGCACCACCTGCGGCTGCTGGAAAGCGCCAATCATATTTTTACCCAGAGGGTGATTAATCCCGGTTTTTCCACCAACACTTGAATCTACTTGCGACAGCAAAGTCGTCGGTACTTGGATAAAGTATACACCGCGCTGGAAACAGGCCGAAGCAAACCCGGCCATATCTCCAATGACACCACCACCCAGCGCAAGCACAGTACAGTCCCTGTTAAAACCGGCTTCAAGCAGTGCATCAAAAATCAGATTCAGATGCTGGCTATCCTTGTATTTTTCACCATCAGGCAAAATACAGGTCGCAACACGTTTGTCCAGAGCCTCAATCGCCGTTTGATAACGCTGCAAATAAAGTGGTGCAACCGTAGTATTGCTCACAATCATTACTTGCTTGCCATGAATATAGGGTGCCAATAAGGCCTGTGGATCCAGATCGCTCCCGATAAAAATAGGGTAACGACGTTCTCCGAGTTCTACATATAAGGTTTGCATGCTTGATTAACCACTTTATTCAATGAACTTAGTTTTTGGAAGTAATGAGATTGAGAATCCGCTGCGCCAGATCACGCGCAGCACCCTGATTGGTCTCAATAATATGATGCGCTACTTCACGATACAAGGGATCGCGGACCGCCAATAAATCACGTAACTTTTGTTCCGGATTTTCGACTTGGAGGAGGGGACGGTTTTTATCGCGATAGGTACGTTGCAGTTGAATTTCAACCGGCGTATAGAGATAGACAACAATTCCGCGCTGTTTCAGATAATCCCGATTTAAGGTCTGAGTAATGGCCCCACCACCAGTGGCTAAAACCAGATGGGGACGTGAGGTAAGGTCATTAATGACAGCAGTTTCACGGTCACGAAACCCCTGCTCCCCTTCTTTTTCAAAAATCCAGGGAATGGTCGCGCCTGTTTTACGTTCAATTTCATGATCACTGTCTAGAAATTCACGCCCTAACAATTCTGCGAGATGTCGTCCTACTGTTGTTTTACCGGCCCCCATCGGCCCTACCAAATAAATATTTGGCAGGGTTTCAAACTCTTTGCTTGGCAAGGAGTCACCTATTCGTTTTGTTAAATTCAAAATATATTAATGATTTCTTGAAACACTGTCATTAACAATTCGAGGTGTAACGAAAATCAGTAGCTCACGTTTATTATCCGACTTTAAATCTTTACGGAATAAACGTCCTACATAAGGAATATCCCCCAGGAAAGGTACCTTAGTTTGTGCATTACGGGTTTCTTGCTCAAAAATACCGCCTAGAACCACGGTTTCGCCATTGTCCACCAAGACATTGGTAGTGATCTGGTTTTTGTTAATAGTGAGCTGTCCAGTCGGTGTCGGGTTACCCGGTGAGTCACTGGTAATATTGAGTTCCATCTGTACTTTGCCATCTGGCGTAATGCTTGGTGTGACATCCAGACTTAGCGTAGCATCAATAAATTCCGTAGTAGATACTGCATTCGCACCACCACCCTCTGCTGACTGATACGGAATTTGAGAACCAGAGGCAACAGTTGCTTTCTGCTTGTCTGCAGTCAGTACTTTAGGGGTAGAAATCACCTCACCATAGCCATCTGCCTGAAGTGCAGAAAGCTCAAGATCCAGCATAAAATCAGAAAGGCTGATCAAACCAAAGGAAATACGACTGGCACCTGAACTGGTTACCCCCAAATCCACATTTAAGTTATCTGGTCTTTGAATATCGTAGGTCCAGCGACCTGTTTCACTATCTAGTTCTGGCTCTCTAAGATCCCATAACGTCGTGTCACTACCACCGACCAGAAGATTATTATTGTTGGTAATTCCTTGAGACAGAATCCCCCACTTCACTCCCATTTCTTTGGTGAAGTCCGTGGTAGCTCGCACAATACGTGCTTCAACCATTACCTGCTTTACCTGTACATCGAGCAGATCTACCATATTACGGATTTTATCAATAAAAGGCTGGGTATCATTCACAATAATAGTATTGGTTCGTGCATCAATAGACACAGAGCCACGTGAACTCAATAAGCTTTCTCTCTCATCATTATTTGTAGTGTTACTCGAACTACCTGAACTAGATGCGCCTTTATTCTGCGTAATCAGTTTCTCAATATCAGCGGCTTTGGCATAACTGAGCTGCATATATTCCGTTTGGATAGGCGCAAGTGCAACACTCTGCTTAATCGCCTTAGCTTCTTCCTCTTCAGCCTTTATCAGCTCTGTAACTGGTGCGATCCAGATCACATTGCCATTGCGCCGTTTATCCAGATTTTTGGTTTTCAGCACAATATCCAGCGCCTGATCCCAAGGTACCTCTTTCAAGCGCAAAGTAATATTGCCTTGTACACTGTCTGCGGCCACCATATTAATATCAGTGAAGTCAGCTAAAAGCTGTAAAACACGACGGACTTCGATATCTTGGAAATCTAAGGAAATTTTCTTGCCGGTATAAGCCACAGTTTTAGGACGTAATGGGCTCTTAGCTTCCGGACGTTTCAAGCTGATGGTCAGCTTGTTATCAGTCTGATAAGCCATATATTCATAACTTTCCGCAGACTGAATCGTAATGACTCCTGAACCATTTTGATTCACAGCATCCACACTTGATACCGGAGTCGCAAAATCAGTCACATTAAGACGGCGGGTCAAATGAGCCGGAATCTTGGAACCTAAAGTGCGCACAATAACCTTGGTACCCTGCTGCTGTACATCAACAGGAGTATTATTCCCTAATAGATCAATAACGACCTGGCCCTCACCTTGCGCACCGCGCTGGAAACCAATGTTGCTAATACCCTGAGCTGACTGTTGCTGCACAGGTTGAGTTATGGCCACAGGAGTTGCCGAGTTAATTTTAAGAATAAAGGTATTGCCTTCCACGCGAGTCGTAAAGGCTCCGGCTTCGGTCAGATTTACCGTCAGACGTGCCCGCTGCGCATCCGAAGTGACATCGACCGAACTGGCTTCACGTGTTGCCACCGGAATACTGCTTTGTTTTAAATTCTGTTGGGCCTTGTCAAAGTCCAGAATCAAACGTGATGGTGATTCTAATTGATAGGCCTGTGGTTGTGGCGGCAAACCATTGAACATCACCCGAATCTCAGTTCCTTGTCCAGGAAGCTGCATGGGTACTACATTGGTCATTGAAACCTGCGCACTGGCCGCTTGCATCACCGCAATCGCAACAGCACCCATGGAAAACTGACGAAACACACGATTCATTGTATTAACATCCCCAAAAATAAATTCTTTAATACTCTTATTCATTGTTATTCCTTTAAAACTTATGGCGCCGGCCCGATAAGAACCAGACTTCGCGGACGTTCCACATATCCCTCACGGCCATCTGGAATAATCTCAATCAAATCGATCTGTGTTGGTGTAATTCCAACCACACGACCATGATTAAGTCCCATATAGCTACCACGTTGAATCCGCTCAACCTCACCATCAGGCGTCTGGATTAAAGCCAGAATTTGTCCTGCCTGATTGCGCATACTGCCTTTCATGGTCAATGTTTCGAGCGGATAACTTTCTAGCGGTTGCAGTTGACGTGATAGGTTTGGATAAACCCGTTTCCCCGCCATAATTTTCAGTTCAGCAGCCAGAGAGCTTGGTAAAAAAGGGCTTTTGATCTGATGTGCTGCATAGTTGAAGGTTTCAACTGGCATAAAATCAGGAGCCGGTTCAATTGGCAAAGGTGGCTGATTACGAATATTGGCCATTTCCTGATTGACAGCATCAATGCGTGAATCGCATCCCAATAATAAAAACCCAAGTGTTAAAGCCGAAGTAATCTTAATGTTCTTCATTACTGCGCCCCCTGAGTAGTGCTATTAGCTGCAGCGCTTTCCGCATTACCGACATAACGATAAGTTTTGGCTTTCACCACATAATCAATGACCGGAATTTCAGATTTTTTCTCTTTGTTTTCAGTACCGGTAATGGTGAAATCATGTAGTGTAACGATACGCGACAAGCCGGCAATACTGCTCACAAAGGAACCAAAAGCATGATAATCGCCGGTCGCTTCAATTGAAATCGGCTGTTCAATAAAGAACTCTTGTTTAATTTCAGGTTCCAGACGGATATTTTTAAACTTCAGGCCTGAATTCACACCGCTCAGGTTAATATCTTCAACCAGACCCGGAATTTCAGTTTCTTTCGGTAACTGTTCTAACTGCTGGTTAAAACGAGCTTCCATTTCCTGAAGCTGGATTTGATATTGTTGTAAGTTGCGTAATTTGGATTCTTTTTCACGGAATTCATTCAGCAGGTTTTGTTCCTGGGCACTGGCTTGTGAAATTGACTCAATCGTGCTTCTGATCATAACGAAGTAAATCACAGCAAAGGCCAGTGCGACAATAAAAATCCAGCAGGTAATTTTGACCGATAAAGGCCAGCTACCATAGTTATTTGGATCTAATGTATTGAATTGCTGAAAAAACTTTTCAACAGTCATTTTATTTTTGGGTACAGCGACGACATCCTGGCTGAACTCATCGAATTCTTCATTACTCATGATGATGCCCCCGTAGTTGTAGTGACTGCTTGTTGTTCTTCGTTAAGTACTGGCTGAGCGATCTGATCCAGATCTACCGTCACGGTAAAACTACCATAGGACTCTTCCACACGTGGAATAATCGAGCTCGGCGCCTTTTCTTTGACTTCTTCAGCCACTAGAAAAGCGTTCATAAAGGCATTTCGATACCAAGATGAAGCTTCCAGATTACGGAGCAGTTCTGCTACCGTATTTGGACTTTCAGCCCGACCTTCAATGGTAAACTTGTCGCCGATACGCTGGAATTTGGTGATATACATATTGCTTGGGGTCACCCGTACAATTTCATCAATCAAATGCACCGCAATCGGACGCTGGGTTTGTAAACCTTGAATGAGTTTCATTCGTTCGACAATCGCATTACGCTGTTCTTGCAAACCTTCAAGCGCCTTTAACTGCACATCCAGATTCTGGTTGGTGCTTTGAATCAGCTGATTGGCCTGCTCCTGATCTTGAAGCTTGTGATCATAATAAAACCAGGTTGAACCCGCTGCCGCTAATCCCAAGAAAAGCGCCCCCACGCAGATTGCCACGAATTCATTATTTCTTTTAATTCTTAGCTCATCACGCCAAGGAAGTAAGTTAATTCTTGCCATTAATCAAAACTCCTTAATGCCAAACCGCATGCAACCATGAGTGATGACGCGTCATTTTCGATTTTTTTAATATCAATTTGAGGAGAAAATCCCATTTGTAAAAATGGATTCGCGATCGTGACACGGTAACCGAGTTTTTGTTGTAATAATTTTGCCAGACCTGGAATATTGGCATTCCCGCCGGCCAGTAAAATATGGTCAATCTCATTGAACTGAGAGGATGAAAAGAAGAATTGTAATGAACGGGCTGCCTGTTGTACGACAGCATCCAGAAATGGTTCTAGGACTTCAATATCATAATCATCCGGCAAGGCACGGGTTTTTTTAGCACGCCCAGCTTCTTCAAAGGATAATCCATAACGATTCTGAATTTCCTGAGTCAATTGCTTGCCGCCAAAGACCTGCTCACGGGTATAAATAATCTTGTTGTTCTGCATCACCGACAAGGTCGTCATACTATGACCGATGTCTAAAATACCAACCGTATTGACCCCCATCGGTAAAGTGTCAGAAAATACCTTAAAGGCATTTTCCAGCGCAAAACTTTCTACATCTGCAATCTTAGGCGTTAGACTGCTAATCTCTAAAACTTCAGAACGCGCTTCGACATTTTCAATTCGGGTAGCGACCAGCAGCACATTGACCCGGTTCGGATTGGCAAGACGGTCTGGCAGAACTTCAAAATCCAGACTTGCTTCATCGAGTGGGAAAGGAATGTATTGTTCCGCATCTTCACGAATCTGAACTTCACGTTCATCATCTGACATGTCTGCATCCATCTCAATGATTTTGGTGATGACCATTGAAGTTGGAATTGCAAAAGCGGCCTGATTCGACTGGGTATTACCCAAATTAATTGCACGCCCAAGGGCATCAGCGACTGCTTCTGGGTTTAAAATGTTTTTTTCAACAACACTGTTTTCCGATAATGGGATCAAAGCATAGCTCTCTACCCAGTAACGGCCACTTTTTACAGAAAGTTCTAAAACCTTAACAGAAGTCGAACTAATATCGACTCCTATTAACCCCTTATTTGGTTTACGATATAACCTGCGCACAATACACTTCCTATTATTTTTTTATCCCCAATTTAATCTAACTTACCAATTGGTCCAGTCTATAATTTTATATAGATACAATAACTCATCTAACAATATGGATATCGACAGGATATACTGACCGGTAATTAGTTCGCCATTAGCTCTTATTAAAACTTACTTGTTATGAAAAAGCTATCTTGTTCAGGCCTTGTTCATCCATTTTTTTTGATCATTATCATTATACTGATCTCAATTCCGATGGGTTTCTATGGCATGTATCTCTATATTGCCCCATCTTTGCCTGAAATGTCTACGCTTAAAAAGGCCCCTTTATTAAAGCCTTTACAAGTTTTTAGTTCAGATAATGAATTAATTGCCGAATATGGAGGCAAGCTTTCTGTTCCCGTGAAATATGAACAAATTCCGCCCGAGTTTATTCATGCTTTCCTCGCCGCCGAAGATTCCAGCTTTTTTGAGCATAGCGGAATCAGCTTTAAAAGCTTGGGACGCGCACTCAGTGAGACGGTGACCGGCTCGGATGTACAGACTGGTGGTTCGACCATTACCATGCAAGTGGCAAAAAACTATTACCTTAGCCCTGAACGGACGCTGAAGCGCAAACTGACTGAAATTTTTCTGGCCCGTAAAATTGAGCAAAGCTTAAGTAAAGAAGACATTCTGACCCTGTATGTCAATAAAATTTTCCTGGGGAAAAATGCTTACGGCATCGCAGCAGCAGCTAAAATTTACTATAACAAGAGTTTAGAAGAGCTTTCAATTGCACAAATGGCGATGATCTCTGGACTGCCTAAAGCACCTTCTCGATATAATCCGGTCGCCAATCCCAAGCGCGCCCTGGAACGTCGTAACTGGATTTTGGGTCGTATGCTACAACTAGGCTATTTGAACCAGAGCCAGTATCAGCAAGCCATTGCTGAACCGATTAATCTGGACATGCCGGATCGCAGTACCCGCAATAAATTTCCTTATGTCGGTGAAATGGTACGTTCTGAACTGGTACAAAACTTTGGTGAACAGGCGGTAGATTCTGGTTATAAAGTCTATACTACCATTCATAGTGAACGTCAGGCCTATGCGGAGCAAGCGGTACAAGAAGGTTTAGAGGCTTATGACCGTCGACATGGCTGGCGTGGTGCTGAAGCAAATGATCAACCCCTCGACAAGTTCCGTGCCTATGCCAATACCTATCCCGCGCAAGTGACTCAGGTGGGTAATTCTAGTTTTGAAGCACTCATGCAGGACGGAAGCAGCGTGACTGTTCCCTGGTCAGGTATGTCCTGGGCGCGTCGCTTTCGTAACGTCAACAGTGTAGGTGGCGCACCGAGCAAAGCGTCCGAGATTGTCAAAGTCAAAGACATTGTTCGTTTAAGACCCAATGAAAATAAAACCTCTTGGTCATTGGTGCAGATCCCCAATGTGCAAGGACAATTGATTGCCATCAATCCAAATAATGGTGCGATTGAAGCCATTGTCGGGGGATATAACTTTTATCAGTCGAAATTTAACCGTGCAATCCAAGGCTGGCGTCAACCCGGCTCTACCATTAAGCCTTTTGTTTATGCCCTGGCTTTAGAACGTGGCATGACGCCGCATACTATGGTCAATGATGCACCCATTACCATTGGCAAATGGACGCCACGTAACTCGGATGGCCGTTATCTGGGCATGATCCCCCTACGTCGTGCACTTTATCTGTCACGTAATACAGTCTCAGTGCGCTTATTACAGGCCGTCGGGATTGAACGTACACGTCAGTTATTCATGGATTTTGGTTTACAAGACAGTCAGATTCCACGTAACTATACTATTGCATTAGGCACCCCGCAGGTCCTCCCGATTCAGATGGCGACTGGCTATGCTACCTTTGCCAATGGCGGTTACCGAATTCAGCCGCACTTTATTACCCGTATTGAAGATGCCTATGGCAATACCATCTTTGAAGCCAAGCCTGAATATGCCTGTATTTCATGTATTAATGAAAAAGAAGAAACAGTTCAAGCCACTGACCCTATTACCGCAGATGACGAAGCAATTGCAATCAACAATACAACTTTAGAGCAACAACAGGCCCCACCTAAAGTCTCTGCCGAAGACAGTAATTATCGTCAGGCACAGCGTATTTTAAAATCCAGCTCTGCCTATGACATGGCCAATATTTTGCGTGACGTAATTCAACATGGTACTGGTCGTGCTGCATTAAGAATTGGTCGCAGCGATATTGGCGGGAAGACCGGTACCACGAACGATGCCAAAGACGCCTGGTTTGCAGGTTTCAATGGTAAGTTAGTTACCGTGACTTGGGTAGGCTTTGACCAGCCGACCACCTTAGGTCGCCGTGAATATGGTGGTGTGGCAGCTCTACCGATCTGGACCGATTTTATGGGCAAGGCATTAAAAGGCCAGCCGCAAGCATGGGTACGTTTAGACCGCAATGCCAAGGCACCGGTAAATCGCAACAAGGGGGTTCAGGCTGATGAAGCACAGAATGATCCGTCTTCTCCGCCTCTGGCGACAGCGCTTTACCGTCCTGCACCTGTGGTCGTCCCGAAACGTACAGAAACTGACTTTGAGGATTTACCGGATCAACCGATTCGTTTACCAGATGATGAAGGTTCTGCACCTCAAGAACAGCCTCTTCAGCCAAACCGGGTAGACTCACTGGAAAATCTGATCGAAGAAGTCCAGTAATCTGAAGATATAAAAAAGCCCTCAGTTGAGGGCTTTTTTATATGCATTTTTTATTTCTTTTGGAACAGATAAATCTGATATTGCGCCAGCAATTCAAACTGATCCTGCTGTTCGAGTGCTAAACGGTGTTCCGGCTTGGCCTTATAAGCATAGGGTGTCATGGCAATCAGGTTTTTTAAATCAGCCTGTGGCAAAACCATTGGCGCACCAATCACCTGCTCACTAACCAGATTAAATTCATCTTGTAACTGCTCAACAAACTTCTGCGGCTCGTGTGGTTTCACTTCTTCAAATAAAGCCTCACGCATAGCATATAAATGTTGTGGGGCCGGTGTCACCACCATCAAATAAGATTTTGGTTTTAGGACTCGCAGGATTTCCTGTTTGGGAATTGGACTAAATAAGCTGGTACACAGATCAATCGACTCATCTAATACTGGTAAAGTCGCTCCAGTTCCTACGACCCAAGTCACCTCTTTATTCAGCTTGGCTGCGACCTGAACCGCATTCTTGGCAATATCGACCCCAACGCATTGCAGCACTTCGGCCTGCATGGCATTGGTGTAATAGCCTTCGCCACAACCAATATCTAAAAGATTCTCAATCCGCGACTCGCGAATCTTTTCCACGACAGTCTGTTGCAAAGGCGCATAATAACCTGCGCTGAGAAATGCACGACGTGCCTGCACAGACTCAGGCGTATCTCCCGGGTTTTTGCTGTGCTTGTGCTGAACCACATGCAGGTTCACATAGCCCTGTTTGGCGACATCGTAACTATGATGATTCTCACAGCGCCATTTTCTTTCATTTAAGCTCAACTGCTGGCGACAGACTGGGCACATGAGTAAATTCATCATTTTCTCCAAAATAAAAAAGCCGGCATGCGCCGACTTTTTCCAATGCATTTCTTAGCGCAATTTTAAGGTCATTAGACCCAAAACTACCAGCATAATCGTAATAATCCAGAAACGGATCACCACCTGGGTTTCACGCCAGCCTTTCTTTTCATAATGATGATGTAGCGGTGCCATCAGGAATACACGTTTATTGCGCATTCTTAATGAACCAATCTGCAGGAATACTGAAACCGCTTCCACGACAAAGACACCGGCCATAATCGCAAATACAATTTCCTGACGAACCATGACGGCAATCGTACCCAGCATTGCACCGAGAGATAAAGCACCGACATCACCCATAAACACTTGGGCTGGATGGGCATTGTACCAAAGGAAAGCCAGACCTGCTCCGATCATGGCAGCACAGACCACCACCAATTCAGACGAGTATTTCACATAAGGAATATGCAGATAATTGGCAAAGCGCACATCACCGGCCAGATAGGCAAATACGCCCAGACCTGTAGCGACCAGCACGATTGGCATAATCGCCAGACCATCCAGACCATCAGTCAAGTTCACGGCATTGGATGCACCGTTAATAACGAAATAGGTAAAGATAATAAAACCAATACCCAACGGAATCATCGATAATGGAATACTTAAGTCTTTAAAGAATGGAATCAATAGATCCAGCATATTCGCGGTATGCACCGGATTGGTTTGTTGCTGTGCAATGATATACAAGGCAATACCAGCACCCAATGAACCCACTGAAGTCCAGAAGAATTTTTTCTTCGCAGGCAAACCCGCATTGTCTTTATAACGGATTTTAATCCAGTCATCAGCCCAGCCTACTGCACCAAAAATCACCATCACACCCAGCACAATCCAGACATAAGGATTGGAAAGATCTGCCCAGAGCAAGGTCGAAATCCCGATCGAAAGCAGAATCAGCACACCGCCCATGGTGGGGGTACCCATTTTCTTGGCATGGTTTTCAGGGGCATATGAGCTGACTGCCTGACCATATTTCAGCGCCTGAAGCTTGCGAATCATTACAGGACCGAGCACCAGACCAATGGTCAATGCCGTCAGGACACTGAGCAAAGCACGTAAAGTTAAATAACGAACCACCTGAAACGTGCTGTCAAAGCCCGCCAAATGTTCAAAGAGCCATAACAGCATTTAGAGTTTCTCCATCAATGCAGCCATCAATGTTTCCATATGGGTAAAACGCGACCCTTTAAACAGGAATGACATCGGCTGAGGTTGATGTGTTTCAATCAAACGAATTAAAAACGGTAATGCCTGCTCCTGATTCAGGAAAGCCTGCATTTTTTTACCATATTGCGTACTACGGGCACCTTCTTGTGCGGCAGGCGCAAATTCACCCACAGCCACCACAAAGTTAATACCTTTAATAGAGACCAGATCCCGTCCAAGCTTGTAATGCTCGATTGCGGCAGATGAACCGAGTTCACCAATATCGCCGGTGACCATGACCCGGATGCCCTGCTGCTGCGCCAGAACTTCAGCTGCTGCACGCATCGAACCCGGATTGGCATTATAAGTGTCATCAATAAATAAATAGTCTTTGTGCGGAATAAAGTTCAGACGACCTTTCGCACCGACTGCCTGTTCCAGGCCAGCCACGATATCATCCAGACCAATACCGATCGCCAGGGCAAATGCAGCGGCAGCTGTGGCATTTTCGACATTATGCTCACCCGCAAAAGGCAACTGAACCGTTTTCGAGCCTTGTGGCGTATTCAGGGTAAAGCTTGATGATTGAGCATCAAGGACTACATCGCTGGCATAAACTTCACCGCCAGCACCAAAACTCAAGCTTTTTTCAGTTTTTACTGCGGCACGAATGGTTTCAGCAAAATCATCTGCAGCAGGAATAATTGAGATTTCAGAGATATGCGAATAAATCTCGGATTTCGCGCGGCAAATTCCGTCACGGCCGCCAAACTCACCTAAATGTGCCGTCCCAATGTTAATGATCCCCGCCACATGCGGCTGCACCATTTTCGAGGTGTAATCAATTTCACCCTGATGACTTGCACCGAGTTCCATCACCGCATATTGATGTTCAGGACGCAGCTCCAGCAACATTACCGGCACGCCAAGGTCATTATTCAAATTACCACGTGTCACCAAGGTCGGTGCCAGACGAGACAGAATGCTTCCCAGCATTTCTTTAGTCGTGGTCTTGCCACTACTGCCGGTCAAGGCAATGACTTTGAGTTGAGGATTCTGCTGACGGCGATAAGCGCCCAACAATCCCAATGCCAGACGGGTATCTTCTACCACCAATTGGCAAATATCGGCATCCACCGGACGGCTGACAATGGCAATTTCACAACCTTGTGCCGCGACTTGCGCAATAAAGTCGTGCGCGTCAAAACGCTCGCCTTTCAGCGCAAGAAAAGCATCACCCGCTTCTGCATCACGTGAATCAGTCAAAATCCGCTTGACCTGGCCTACAGGCTTTTTATCATTCAACCAGTAGCCTTGAGTAGCCTGCTGTAATTGTTCTATGCTCCACGGCTCCAGCGCCGCAGTACTTGTTGTTGAGGTATGCATATCTGAATCCTAATGCGCTGAATAGGCTGAATCTGTGTTGCAATGCTGGGCATCAATCGCAGCTTGCACTTCGACCACGTCATCAAACCAGTGACGTACGCCATCAATTTCCTGATAATTTTCGTGACCTTTCCCTGCGATCACGACAATATCACCCGCCTGTGCATGTTTAACCGCAAACTTGATCGCTTCACGACGGTCATGAATTTCATGATAGGTTTTGCCCGAAAAATCAATGCCATTTTTCATATCAGCAAAAATTTGTGCCGGATCTTCGGTCCGCGGGTTATCAGAAGTGAGTACTGCGATATCTGAACCCTCTAAAGCAGCCTGAGTCATCAGTGGACGTTTACCGCGATCACGATCACCGCCACAGCCGAAAACAGCCCAGAGATTTTGTGAAACATGACGTTTCAAGGTCACCAGAACCTGGATCAAAGCATCTGGGGTATGCGCATAATCCACTACAAACAGACGTTCGCCATCACGCAGCACCTGCATCCGACCGGGCGCACCTTTGAGCTGTGGCACAGTTGCAATCAAACTTTCCAAGTCAAATCCGGCCTGTTCCGCCATGATCAGACTGGCCACCAGATTTTCAATATTGAAATGTCCCAGCAATGGACTGTGTACACTAAATTGGCCTTGCACTGTCAGCAGCTTAAACTCGGCACCTGAAATACTGTATTGAATATCCTGAACCTGATAATCCGCCGCATGCGTAGTGGAATAAGTCAAAATTTTCGGTTGAGCCGGATTGTTTTTTGCAGCATCCAGCATGATCTGTGCATGTTCATCATCAACATTGATAACAGCCACTTTTAAAGATTCAAACTGAAATAAGCGTGATTTTGCTTCCGCATAGGCTTGCAGCGTTCCGTGATAATCCAAATGATCACGACTCAAATTGCTGTAACCCGCAATCTCGATATCACAACCATTCAAGCGACCTTGTTCCAGACCATGTGAGCTGGCTTCAATCGAGGCAAATTCCGCACCAGCCTGCGCATAGCCATGCAAGGCATTTTGCAGTTGCAAGGCATCCAGAGTGGTGTGCGAAGATGCTTCCAGATTTGGTAAAATCCCGTTACCTGTGGTACCCATCACTGCACAGGCTTTACCTTGCAGCATGATGAATTCAGCCACCAAGCGAGAAATCGTGGTTTTACCATTGGTGCCGGTAACTGCCAGAATTCGAGCAGCTTGAACAGGTTGAGTCGCTTGCAAATACTGCTTTTGCCATTGTCCCATCAGATGACGTACATCTGCTACCACCAAATTTGGAGATACATCCAGTTCAGTTTCTGAAATCACAGCCAATGCACCCTGATCCAAAGCTTTCTGGGCAAATTGAGCAGTTTTTTCCGGTTGTGACAGACTGGTCAGGGCAATAAAAATTTGTCCCAGTTTAACTTTACGACTATCCAGCTCGAAGCCCTGAAAGGATTGCTTCATCCAGTCAGCGACATCGTGAGGGGTGTAGAGATCTTGAAATGTAATAGACATTGATCACCTATTTACTGGACTTTGGGAGGTTCTAAAGGTTTGTCCAGAGGGACATTCAGCAGACGCAAGGATTCCTGCATCACACGGGCAAAGACCGGTGCAGATACCGTACCGCCATAGTAGGTGCCTTGTGGATTTTCTACCACCACCACCATGGCGATCCGTGGATCACTGACTGGTGCCACGCCGGCAAATAATGCACGGTATTCATTGGTCGAATAACCTTTACGGTCGGCACGCAATTTATGTGCAGTACCGGTTTTACCGGCTACGCGATAACCTGGGATGGTAGCGCGAGTCGCCGTACCACCTGGCAAGGTTGCAGTTTCCATCATCAGCAAGACCTGATCGGCAATCTTGGCATCAATCATCTGCTCACCCTGTGGCTGTTCTTCCAGCTTGTACAGGCTTAACGGTATTTTCACGCCTTTATTGGCCAGCATGGCATAGGCATCGGCCAGCTGTAGCACCGTTGCGTTCAGACCATAACCATAGGACATAGTCGCGACTTCAGATACATTCCATTTGCTCGGCGGCAGGATCAGACCAGCACTTTCACCTGGAAATTTCACCGCTGAACGCTGCCCAAAACCCAGACGCTTATAGAAGGTCGGCAAGGTTTCATAAGGCAGCGACAAGGCCAGTTTGGCCACACCGACGTTAGAGGATTTCTGGATGATGCCACCCAGCGTTAATTGGCCATAATTATGCGTATCGCGAATGGTGTGATTTCCGACCCGCATACTACCGGGAGTAGTATTGACGACTGAATTCGCCGTATATTTACCACTTTCCAAGGCCATCGCGACTGTCAGCGGCTTCATGGTCGAACCCGGCTCGAAAGAATCGACTGCACCGCGATTACGCATGGCATCCTTGTTGAGCAGGCTGTTTTTATCATTCGGGTTATACGATGGCCATGAAGATAGCGCCAGAATTTCACCGGTTTTGACATCTACCGCAATCGCAGTCGCTGAACGGGCATTATTGGCGACACCGGCAGCCGTCAGCTCACGGTACATAATATATTGCAGACGCGAGTCGATACTTAAGGTAATATTTTCGCCCGGTTCAACTTCTTTAATCACTTCCGGTTCTTTGACCCGGTTGCCTTTTTTATCGCGAATGATCTGCTGCTCGCCATCCTTTCCGGAAAGACGGCTATTCAGCTGCATTTCCAGACCTTCAATGCCGCTGCCTTCGCTATTGGTCAGGCCAATAATCTGAGAGTTCGGCTGTGGCTGCGGATAATAACGTTTATAGTTTTTCTCGGTATATACGCCCTGAAAATTACGTTTCATGATCAGTTCGGCCTGTTGTGGCGGAACTTCTTTTTTCAGGATCAGATAACGTGAACGCGGACGTTCTTCCATTTTTTTGCGCAGTTCTGCCCGATCCATACCGACTGCATCAGCCAGCTCATCCAGATTCAGGTTTTTATCGGGTAACTGACGTTTGAGCTTGCGGCTATTCGGTTCTTTTTCCAGCGCCAGCATGGTCTCGTCATAGAGTTTTTTATTGTCAAAATAATCACGTGGATCAATCACAATTTTCATGATCGGAGTACTGATCGCCAATGGAATGCCATTACGATCATAAATCACGCCACGCATCGCCTTGATGGTATTGGTTCTTAAAATATTGGCATTGGCTTTATTTTGCAAAAAATCTTTATTAATAATCTGTACATAGAAAGCACGGCAAATCAGTGTCACAAAACACAGCAGCACCACCGCCCACATGATGTAAAAACGATTGATATAAACATTTGAGGCATTTTTGTCGGTGACCGATTGTTTTTTACGTACCGGTTGCTTCTTTCTCTTGTCTACCATGTCGGAACGCTAGCCTTATTTTTTCTCATCTGAAGTTTGTGGTAAGGAAATCACGACACTTTGTGAAACCGGAGGTGAATACATACGCAGCTGTGTCACTGCACGCGTACCGATCTGTGCCGTCGCGCCGAAAGTTTGCTGCTCAATCAGCAAACGCCCCCACTCTGCATTCAGGTCATCCCTTTCACGCAGATAGGTACTCAGCTTTCTGTTATCCTGACGGTATTCAAATACCTGAAATACCACAAATACTGCACTGATGAAGACCATCAGTATCAGCATGAGATAGATTGTAACTTTTTTCAGCCACAATTTTTCTGTTTTTTTATCAACCACTTCCGTTTTCATGATCTGCCTATTAAGCTAAACGTTCTGCTACCCGCAGCCATGCGCTACGTGAACGAGGATTGGCTTTGACCTCCTCATCACTGGCTTTAACACGAGAAACTTTCTTTAAACGTCGCGTATCTTTCTGTTGTTGTGGCATTCCCCAGCCTGAATCTTCTTCAAGCGTTGACTCTTTTTGAATAAATTGTTTAATCAAACGGTCTTCCAGTGAATGGAAGCTAATTACCGCCAAACGTGCTTCAGGTTTCAAGATTTCAACGGCCTGAGGCAAGAAGATTTCAATATCTTCTAATTCCTTATTAATAGCAATACGAATCGCCTGGAAAGTACGGGTCGCAGCATGCTTATTTTTTTCCCATTTCGGGTGGGCTACTTTTACAATCTCAGCCAGCTTTGCCGTGGTATCAATATATCCGGCAGCTTTAATTGCCTTGGCAATACGGCGACTATAACGCTCTTCACCATATTTAAAAATGATATTCGCCAACGCTTCTTCTTCAATCTGGGTCAGCCATTCTGCTGCAGTTGGACCTTGCGAGTTATCCATGCGCATATCCAGCGGGCCATCTTTCATAAAACTGAAACCACGTTCAGCCTGATCCAGCTGCGGTGAAGAAACACCAAGATCCGCCATCACCCCATCAACCTGTTCAATGCCCAGTTCAGCCAAGGCATCTTTCAGATCAGCAAAGCTGGCATGGATAATTTTAAAACGTGAATCTTCTTGTTCGAGTTCAGCTGCTACAGCCAGTGCTTGTGGATCTTTATCAAAGGCATAGACGCGTGCATTTTCATCTAATTTGGACAGCAATAAACGCGTATGTCCACCACGGCCAAAGGTCCCATCCACATAAGTTCCCGTATTGCGACCCGCCAACAAGGCATCAATCGTTTCGTGAAGTAATACAGAAATATGTGACATAAAAACTCAATCAATAGGGGGAAAAATTTAACTGCACATTATCACCCTGTTTAGACAAAGCTCCAAACGACTTTTTGTAGATAAATATTACTTTCCATAGAGAAAACCGTTTTAGCATTTTTCTCATACAAAAAAGCCTCCAAAAACCGGAGGCTTTTTTCAATCAAGATGACTTGGCAGATCAATTAACGTTTGCTGTTATAAATCTGGTCAAAGATTGCACCATTCACAAAATGGGTTTTCTGTGCATTGGCCCAGCCACCAAAGACTTCATCAATGGTAAAGGTTTTAATTTTCGGGAACTGTGCCGAATATTTAGCTAATACTTTTTCATTACGTGGACGATAGAAATGCTTAGCCGCCATTTCCTGACCCAAGGGTGAATACAGGTAATTGATATAACCTGTTGCTAACCATTTATTGCCATTTTTCTCCACGGTACGATCCACAATCGCCACTGACGGTTCAGTCAAAATCGTAATCGATGGATAAACGATATCAAACTTGTTTTTACCCAAGGTTTTTTGCGTGACCAAGGCTTCATTTTCCCAAGTCAGCAATACATCGCCAATCCCACGCTCGGCAAAGGTGGTCATTGAAGCACGTGCAGCAGAATCCATCACTTTCACGTTCTTATAAAGCTTGCCGACAAAGTCCTGTGCTTTGGCTTTATTACCACCTGGCTGTTTCTCGGCATAACCCCATGCAGACAGATACACCCAACGCGGCAAACCGCCCGTTTTCGGGTTAGGCGTAATAATTTGCACGCCTGGTTTGGTTAAGTCATTCCAGTCCTTGATGCCTTTCGGATTGCCCTTGCGTACCATGAATACGATCGTCGAGGTATAAGGTGCCGAGTTGTGTGGGAATTCTTTTTGCCAGCCTGGCTGAATCTGGCCAGATTTCACAATTTCTTCGATGTCATTGGCCAGCGCCAAAGTCACCACATCACCTTTCAGGCCATCGACCACAGAACGTGCTTGTTTGCCCGAACCGCCATGTGACTGCTTGAAATTCACATCCAGACCGGTGCGGTTTTTCCAGTAAGCACCAAATGATTTATTAAATTCATCATAGAATTCACGCGTGGCATCATAGGATACATTCAGAAACTGACGGTCTGCTGCTTGTGAAGCAGTCGCGGTCATGCCTAAACCAGTCGCCAATAAGGCAGCACTAAATAACGATTTTAATTGAATTTTCATGGCAGCACGGAGTTTATCTTCATTAGATATAACTATATGAAATAAAATCATTTATCGCAATTCACCCTACAACATCACAACACGATAAAATGAAAGGTTTTTCTACATTAATATTTTGTTTTTAAAAGGAAAATACTATTTATTATTCTACTTATATCTAATATATAGAATTTTATGCATTAGATATAAAGAAAATGGATAACACTTTGGCCATTTTCTTTATTCCATCTAGACTACAGCTTACTTATCTTTTTTCATTGTAAATCTGGTCATAAATCGCTCCATTCACAAAATGTGTTTTTTGCGCTTTAGCCCAACTACCAAAGACTTCATCAATGGTAAAGGTCTGGATTTTCGGGAACTGAACCGAATATTTGGCAGCGACTTTGGCATCCCGTGGACGGAAGAAATATTTCGCAGCCAGCTCCTGCCCTTTCGGTGAATATAAATAGTTCAAATAGCCTTTTGCCAGATGGGTCGTGCCATTTTTATTCACGTTCTTATCGACAATCGCTACCGATGGCTCGGCTAGAATTGAAATGGATGGATAGACGATATCGTATTTGTCTTTACCCAGACCTTGGGTCGCCAGCAAGGCTTCATTTTCCCAGGATAAAAGCACATCACCAATACCGCGCTCGGCAAACGTCGTCAGTGAACCACGGGCACCGGAATCTAACACTTTGACATTTTGATAAAGTTTTTTCACCAGCTCTCTGGCTTTCGCATCATTACCGCCGGGCTGTTTCAGTGCATAACCCCAAGCAGAAAGATAGATCCAACGCGGTGCGCCACCGGTTTTCGGATTTGGGGTAATAATGTCCACACCCGCTTTGGTCAGATCATTCCAATCTTTAATTTGCTTTGGATTCCCTTTACGTACCAGGAATACAATCGTAGAGGTATAAGGTGCCGAATTACTCGGAAACTCTTTTTGCCAACCTTTCTCGATTAAACCTGCATTGACGATTTCTTCAATATCATTGGCCAAGGCCAAGGTTACGACATCGGCCTGCAAACCATCGACCACTGAGCGCGCCTGCTTGCCTGAACCACCATGCGACTGTTTAAAATTAACCGTTTGTCCGGTTTTCTGCTTCCAAAATTTGCCAAATTCTTCGTTATATTCCTGATAAAATTCACGGGTCGGGTCATAAGAGACATTCAGGAAATCTTTGGCAATGGAATTCTGTACTGCTGTTCCCACTAAAATTGTCAAGATTGCGGATGCTATTATTTTTTTCATTTGATGTAACTCATTGTTTATATGACCTGCACTATACAAATCAAAAATAAACATAACAATCATATATTTATAACAATATCTACAATCTATTTCTGATTTTGAGATATCTTCTAACAATTAAATCCGGATACATATTCTGCTAGAAAAGTAATCTTCTGCTACAATATAAGACAGTTCTTCACGTTCTCTTCACAGTTGTCTGTTAAAAATAGGCCACCAAAACAGGAAATTACGATTTTTGGTAATTTTCCACAGAGTTATATTATTTCTTTTGTAAAAAATGTGACTTGGTTCTACTTCTTTATGATCAACTGTGATTAAATTGTAGACAGAGTATTAAAAAAACATTTTTAACAAAATAAAACCAACCAGAAGTAAGGAGGAAGTTTGGATATGAAATTTACATTATTCACAGCCAGCATCCTAAGCCTGATTATGTTGTTCTCGATTCAACTCGGTCATGCCGTTGTTGTGAAGACAGATTTGCCGAAGCCTACAGTAAGCACTGTTGAAAGCAAGACTTCGCCGATTGAAAAAGCGATTCAGCAACAAAAAACTGAAAAAACACTTCAAACAGAAGATAATCTAAAAGTCTTGACTGCATTTAAAGTCGCACCTTCGCAAAATTTCTTTGCAGAACAGAATTACCGCTTCACCCGCTTTGTCCAAAGTATTTTTTCGAGCGCTCATTCTTAATCAGCCTCAACAGCGCTGAATATTCCCGGATTTAAAAGCCACATCATTCAATGTTGAATAAAGCATTAAGTGATGTGGCTTTTTCGCTATAATAGCTGCAATTTTATATCTAAGATTAGATCCGGCTATGACTGTTCGTACTCGTATTGCACCTTCTCCTACTGGTTTTCCGCATGTAGGTACTGCCTATATCGCCTTGTTTAACTTATGTTTTGCTAAACAGCATGGCGGTGAATTCATTCTTCGTATTGAAGATACTGACCAACTGCGCTCAACGCCTGAATCTGAAAAAATGATCCTGGATTCATTGCGCTGGCTGGGTCTGAACTGGTCTGAAGGTCCTGATGTCGGTGGCCCGCATGCGCCGTACCGCCAGTCAGAACGTATGGATATCTATAAAAATTATGCCTTGGAACTGGTAGAGAAAGGTCATGCCTTCTACTGTTTCGCAACTGCAGAAGAACTGGATCAAATGCGTGCAGAACAGCAGGCACGTGGTGAGTCACCACGTTATGACGGTCGTGGTCTAAATCTTTCTGAAGAAGAAGTGGAGCGTCGTTTGGCTGCTGGTGAAGCGCATGTCATTCGTATGAAAGTGCCAACTGAAGGCGTATGTAAATTCAATGACATGCTACGCGGTGAGGTCGAGATTCCTTGGGCGCAAGTAGATATGCAAATTCTACTAAAAACCGATGGGCTGCCGACTTATCACCTGGCTAACGTAGTAGATGATCATTTGATGCAAATCACCCACGTAATTCGTGGTGAAGAATGGATTCCATCTGCTCCGAAACATCAGTTGCTGTATCAATATTTCGGTTGGGAAATGCCGGTACTCTGCCACATGCCACTACTACGTAATCCAGACAAATCAAAACTATCTAAACGTAAAAACCCGACTTCAATTAACTACTATAGAGACATCGGTGTACTGCCTGAAGCCTTGTTGAACTACTTGGGTCGCATGGGCTGGTCAATGCCAGATGAAAGTGAAAAATTCACTCTGGCTGAAATGATTGAACATTTTGATATCAAACGTGTATCACTCGGTGGTCCGATCTTTGATGTCGAGAAATTGAACTGGTTAAATGGTCAATGGATCAAGGCACTCAGCCCGGCTGAATTACTTGACACCTTATTGGCCTGGAAAGCAGACCGCGCAAAACTGGAAGAAATTGCAGCTGCGATTCAACCGCGTATTAACCTGCTGTCTGAAGCAGTAAATTGGTCTGCGCATTACTTCAACCACTTCCCGACTCTGTCTAAAGAACAGTTTGAAAGCAAGAAACTGTCGGATGAACAGGTACGTCAAAGTCTTCAATTCGCAATTTGGCGTTTAGAAAGCCTGTTTACTTGGAATAACGATACGGTGAGCCAGACCTTGATGGACTTGGCGACACAGATGGAAATCAAGCTACGTGATTTCATGCCTGCGTTCTTTATTGCGATCGCCGGTTCGACTGCATCTACACCAGTAATGCAGTCGATGGTGACCATTGGTCCTGATTTAACCTTTGCACGTTTACGTCATGCGCTGGAAATTGTCGGTGGTCCAAGCAAAAAAGAGCTGAAAATCTGGGAAAAACTCAATGAAAGCTTAAAGTTGCCGAAAAATGAAGCAGTTGATCAAGCTTAATTAATTTTTGTGTTGACGTGTGAGTGCGATATCCCTAATATAGCGCTCACACAGACTGGGGTCATAGCTCAGTTGGTAGAGCGCTACAATGGCATTGTAGAGGTCAGGAGTTCGATCCTCCTTGACTCCACCAAATCAAGTCTTGCTTTAGCTGTGTTATTTGCCTCAATTGTCCCTATCGTCTAGAGGCCTAGGACATCGCCCTTTCACGGCGGTAACCGGGGTTCGAATCCCCGTAGGGACGCCATATTCAAGATCATCGTAATATATTATGGTGATCTTATAAAAAACCCAAGCATTGCGACTTGGGTTTTTTATTGCCTGTATATTTTATGTTGGGCAATATTTCGGTTTCTTCGCATCTTCCGATAAAATAATCAGTAATTTAGAATTTTGGAGTTGTAATGCAATATCGTTGCCCTAAGTGTCAAAGCCCGAAAATCATGCCAGTGGCCCAGCCAGGTCAAGCAGCTCCACGTCCAGTGGTTCCTAAAAGCTTAATGTTTCTGGTCCCTGCCCTGTTCCTGTTATTATTACTGGTCATTATTAGCATCGCGATGTGGATTTTTGGCGATGGTGCAGGTACCACTTTACAGACTGCGACTGTGATCGTCTTTATTCTTTCTTTGATCGCAGGTTTTATGTTCTATAAAGATCTACCTGATTTTAAAATTTCAATGCAGGCATTCATGCAAACACAAAAGAAATGGAAATGCCGTGAATGTAATCATGAGTGGGAAATCTAATTTACCCTCCACCATATAATAAACATAAAAAAACCAGCCCTGAGGCTGGTTTTTTTATTTACAAAAGTCGGAGATGATTAAACACCGATTTTGCGATATTTTTGACGCTTCGCTACAAGATCATCACCATCACGCTTACGGCGATATTCTTCAAACTCAGCATAGTTACCAGTGAAGAATTCAGGGGTTTCACCTTCAAATGACAAGATGTGCGTTGCAATACGGTCCAGGAACCAACGGTCATGCGAGATCACCATCACAGTACCTGGGAATACCAGAATGGCATCTTCAAGTGCACGCAAGGTTTCGATGTCCAAGTCGTTTGATGGTTCATCGAGTAGGATAACGTTAGCACCCATTTGCAGGATTTTCGCAAGTTGTAAACGGTTACGCTCACCACCTGACAATTGACCTACGCGCTTTTGCTGATCTTGGCCTTTAAAGTTAAAGCGACCGATATACGCACGAGATGCGATTTCGTAATCACCAATCTTCAAGATATCTAAACCACCAGACACTTCTTCCCAGACAGTTTTGTTGTTGTCTAGCGTGTCACGGATCTGACCGACATAAGCCACTTTAACCGATTCACCCAGCGTTACCGTACCGGTATCTGGTTGCTGTTCGCCAGTCATCATACGGAATAGCGTGGTTTTACCCGCACCGTTCTCACCCACGATACCCACAATTGCAGCAGGTGGTACTGTGAACGTTAAATCTTTGTACAGTAAGCGATCACCAAACGATTTACTGATGCCTTCAACTTCTACAACCTTGTTGCCCAGACGTGGGCCAGGTGGAATGTAGATTTCAGAAGTTTCGTTACGTTGTTGGAATTCGCGTGAGTTAAGCTCTTCAAAACGCTCCATACGCGCTTTGTTTTTCTTTTGCTGACCTTTGGCATTAGAACGAACCCATTCAAGTTCTTTTTTCAATGCTTTAGCAAAAGATTCTTCCTGCTTGTTTTCTTGCTCTAAACGGGCATTTTTTTGCTCAAGCCAAGAAGAGTAGTTACCTTGATACGGAATACCCATACCACGGTCAAGCTCAAGGATCCATTCTGCAACGTTATCCAGGAAGTAACGGTCATGCGTAATCGCAACGATGGTACCCGGGAAGTCTTTCAAGAAACGTTCCAACCAAGATACAGATGAAGCATCTAAATGGTTCGTCGGTTCATCGAGAAGCAACATGTCTGGTTTAGACAGAAGTAAACGGCACAGCGCCACACGACGACGTTCACCACCTGAAAGCTTAGATACATCTGCATCCCAAGCAGGCAAGTTCAATGCTGCAGCTGCTTGATCCATCTGGTTCGCAAGGTTATGCGCATCCCAAGTCTGGATAATCGCTTCAAGCTTCTCTTGCTCTTTCGCAAGTGCATCGAAATCCGCATCTTCTGCTGCATATTCAGCAAAGACTTCATCCAGACGTGCCAAGGCATCAAGCGGTTCACGTAAACCATCTTCGACGTTACCACGAACGTCTTTAGTTTCATCTAAAGGTGGTTCTTGCTCAAGATAACCGATTTTTATACCCGGTTGCGCACGTGCTTCACCAGAGAAATCTTTATCTACGCCCGCCATAATACGAAGCAAGGTAGATTTACCTGCACCGTTTAAACCAAGCACACCAATTTTAGCGCCTGGGAAAAATGATAAGGAGATGTCTTTCAGGATTTCGCGCTTAGGCGGAACCATCTTCGACACTCGGTTCATCGTGTAAATATATTGGGCCACGTAGGACTCCTCAACTGAAAAACCAAATGGGGTTAAAACAACCACCCCAGCTCAAAAATGAGCGAAAAAATAATCGGCTATTATACGCAGAAAGCTGCGAAAACATAAGCCATTGCCATGAACTTCAATGCATTGTTACAAGTTTATTGCTGATGTTTTTTTAAACAGTTGTTTTCAGTAAAATAAATGACTCAAATCCAGGCCGATATATGAATATTTCATATATTTATTTCAATAAAATTGCACTTTTACTCATATGTGAAAATGCTACACTCAAGCCATAAACTTAAACAAGAAGATCAAACAGAATGAGTTATAAAGCAGAAACCCTTGCGATTCATGCAGGTTATACCCCAGAAGCAACCACCAAAGCTGTTGCAGTGCCGATTTACCAAACCACGTCTTATGCCTTTGACAATACTCAACATGGGGCCGATCTCTTTGATTTAAAGGTTCAGGGCAATATCTATACCCGAATTATGAACCCGACCACTGCGGTTCTGGAACAACGTGTCGCAGCACTGGAAGGTGGAATTGGCGCGCTGGCTTTGGCCTCTGGCATGGCTGCGATTACTTATGCGATTCAGACCATTGCGGAAGCCGGTGACAACATTGCTTCTGTGTCAACACTGTATGGGGGTACCTATAACCTGTTTGCCCATACCCTGCCAAAACAGGGCATTGAAGTCCGTTTCTTTGATTATGAAAAGCCGGAAAGTCTGCGCCAGCTGATTGACGAAAAAACCAAACTGGTCTTTGTCGAATCGATTGGTAATCCACTGGGTAATATTATTGATCTGGAAGCCATTGCTAAAATTGCACATGAATATGGCGTACCGGTGATTGTCGACAATACCGTTGCCACCCCAGTACTACAAAAATCTTTCGACTTTGGTGCGGATATTGTGGTGCATTCCCTGACCAAATATATCGGTGGTCATGGCAATTCAATTGGCGGCATTATTGTGGATAGCGGCAAATTCCCGTGGGGTAAATACCCTGAACGTTTCCCCGCCCTGAATACGCCTGATCCAAGCTACCATGGCGTGAACTATGTCGAAGTTTTGGGGGAAGCAGCATATATCGCACGTGCGCGTGTAGTGCCACTGCGTAATACCGGCGCTGCGATCAGTCCGCAGAATGTGTTTTTGATTCTGCAAGGTCTGGAAACTTTAAGCTTGCGTATGGAACGTCATACCGAAAATGCACTGAAAGTCGCTGAATATCTGCAAAAACATCCTAAAGTGAAATGGGTCAATTACGCCGGCCTGAAAGATCACCCACAGCATGCCTTGGCACAGAAATATGTGAAAGGTAAACCTTCTGCCATTCTGACCTTTGGGGTAGAACATGGTCTCGAAGGCGGCACACGTTTTATTGATGCCCTGCAATTGTTCACCCGTCTGGTCAATATCGGCGACGCTAAAAGTCTGGCCTGCCATCCGGCGACTACTACGCATCGTCAGCTCAATGCCGAAGAGTTAAAATCGGCAGGCGTCAGTGAGGATATGGTGCGTTTATCCATTGGGATTGAACATAGTGATGACCTGATTGCCGATCTGGAACAGGCGCTGGCGGCCGTTTAAAAAGGTGCCCGAGCCGCTTCGAAACCTCATCATTTTGGTGAGGTTTTTTTATTTATTTTCTAAAACAGCCACTTGCTTTGCTTTTTATTTTCATGTTAAAAGTTAAATGAAAGAGTGAACACAAATAGAGCAATTACTCTAATTTTTATTTTAATTTCAATAGTTTAATTTATAGATTTTTCTGAAGAATTGGTTATCATATCTGGACTCACCTTCGCTCTCATCTTCTGTTAGAGCGCCATAGACCTTTAATAAAAATAATTTGAACGCTGACTTCAAATTAGGGATAACAAACGTGAAAACTAGACTACACAAACAACTGGAAAAACGTGTTGCAGGTAAAACCGTCCTGATTACCGGTGCATCCAGCGGTATTGGTTTAACGACAGCACATCAACTGGCTGATGCAGGTGCCCATGTTTTACTGGTGGCCCGTACTCAGGAAACCCTAGAACAAGTAAAATCAGAAATTGAAGCCAAAGGCGGCAAAGCCTCAATCTTTCCATGTGATTTAAACAATATGGAAGCGATTGATGAAGTTTCCAAACAGATTATTGCCTCAGTCGATCATATTGATATTCTGATCAATAATGCAGGACGTTCGATTCGCCGTGCGGTGCATGAGTCAGTAGATCGTTTTCATGATTTTGAACGGACTATGCAGCTGAACTATTTTGGCGCGGTGCGTCTGGTGATGAATATCCTGCCGCAAATGATGATTCGTCGCGCAGGTCACATTATTAACATCAGTTCGATTGGCGTACTGGCCAATGCCACCCGTTTTTCGGCCTATGTCGCTTCAAAAGCTGCACTGGATGCCTTTAGCCGCTGCCTGTCTGCAGAAGTGCATTCGCATAAAATCGCAATCACGTCGATCTATATGCCTTTGGTGCGCACCCCGATGATTGCGCCAACCAAAATTTATAAATATGTCCCAACACTTTCTCCGGAACAAGCGGCTGACCTGATCGCCTATGCGATTGTGAAACGCCCGAAGAAAGTGGCAACCGGTTTGGGCCGTCTGGCCTCCATTACCTATTCCATTGCACCGGATATCAACAATGTCTTGATGTCGATTGGTTATAACCTGTTCCCAAGTTCAAGTGCATCTGTGGGCCAACCACAAAAATTAAACTTGGTGCAAAAAGCATATGCGCGTCTGTTCCCGGGCGAACACTGGTAATTTTTCATACGGACAATTTAATTAAAATACGAGCCGCCGACCGGGCGGCTTTTCTATGTCTCAGTTTTGCAAGATCTGAAATAAAGTGGACTGATTTAGAAAACCACGACACAGTCTGTCCTTATCAACACAGATTTTTGCCGCAAATGCTGCGAGATCACGTACACTATCAGCGGATATTTCCTATCCGTATTTTTATATTTTGATTGAAATGATGGAAACCCTTATGAACAACGCGCAATGGCTCGATGAAGTAAAATTTAACGAACAAGGATTAGTCCCTGCCATTGCCCAGCATCATCAAACTGGACGTGTGTTGATGGTAGCCTGGATGAACCGTGAAGCCTTGGCTTTAACTGCCGAAAAAAATCAGGCAGTGTATTTCTCTCGTTCACGCAGCAAGTTATGGCATAAGGGCGAAGAATCAGGACATTTTCAGACCGTACATGAAATCCGTCTGGACTGTGATGCCGATGTGATTGTATTGCAGATTGAACAGCATGGCGGTATTGCCTGCCATACCGGCCGTGAATCATGCTTCTATCGCAAGCTCACGCCAAATGGCTGGGAAATTGTCGATGCACAGTTGAAAGATCCCTCTGCGATTTATGGCGAAAAATCCACGAATCCGCATACGCTGGCGATGGAAGCGTCAACCGCCCAATCTGAACAGGTCGAAGTCCTGTCTTATCTGGGTCAGATGATGGCAGAACGTAAACAGGCTGATCCAGATTCATCTTATGTGGCCAAGCTCTACCATAAAGGTTTAAACAAGATTCTGGAAAAAGTCGGTGAAGAAAGCTTTGAAACCGTGCTGGCAGCCAAAGATTATGACCAGAATGCTTCTGCAGATCATAAAAATGATCTGATTTATGAAGTGGCAGACCTGTGGTTCCACACCATTGTGATGCTGGGTTATTTCGACTTGGATGTGCAATTGGTATTAAATGAACTGGCTCGTCGCCAAGGCTTGTCCGGCCTGGTTGAAAAAGCCAATCGTCAGCATTAAGTCTTGAATTCATCTGTGTCTGATTTAAAAAAACCGACCGCGACCTATGAGCAGGCGACTGCTATTGATAACGCACGTCTGGGCAAATCCTTTAAGGTGATTGCCTATGCGGGCACAGGTAAAACCACCACCCTGCAAATGATCAGTGATGCCATGCCGCAAAGACGTGGCATGTATCTGGCTTTTAACAAGGCCATTGCCAGTGAAGCGCAAGCCAAATTTCACCGGGGTGTCGATTGCCGTACTTTTCACTCGCTGGCGTTTCGCAGTGTTCCACGTGGAGTCACCGACAAACTGCGCTTGCCACGCTTGAGTCCAAGTTTTATTGCCAAAGAATACCGGCTTGAACCGATGACCATGCGCCGTATGATGGGTGGGCGTTATGAAAAATATGTCTTGATGCCTTCGCGTCTGGCAAGTTTGGTTGCCAATGCGGTCGGCTATTTCTGCTCGACCAGTTCGCAATACCCTGCCCCACGGCATATTCAGGCGCCGAGCTGGTTGCATCCGGATGATATCGAGACTTTACAGAAGAAACTTTATCCGGCAGTCGAACGACGCTGGCTAGAGTCGATTGATCCAAATCATCAGGCCGGCATCGGTCATGACATTTATCTGAAGCTCTGGGCGCTGTCTGAGCCAAATATCCCGGCCGATTATGTGCTGTTCGATGAAGCTCAGGATGCCGATCCCTTAATGCTGGGGATTTTGCTGAAACAGCGCAGCACCCAGGTGATTTATGTCGGAGACGCGCATCAGCAGATTTATGCCTGGCGTGGTGCAGTGAATGCCATGCAGCAACTACCTTTACCTGAATCACGTCTGACCACCTCATTTCGTTTCGGTCCTGAAATTGCCCTGAATGCCAATGCCATTTTAGGTGCCTTAAATGAAACTGTGCCTTTACTCGGCAATCCGTTGTTAGATTCTAAAGTCGTGAATAAACCGCATACCAAAATGCGGGATGCAATTTTATGCCGGACCAATGCCCGCGCCATGGAACTGTTATTAGCAGGTTTAGTTCGTGGGGATAAAGTCAGTCTGCAAGCCGATCACGTCAAACTGAATCGTTTTGTCGATGCGGCCGCCATGCTGAAACAGGGCAAACGTGTGGTTGATGTACCGGAACTGGCCTGGTTTAACTCCTGGCATGATGTCCATGAATACTGTGAAACCAATGAAGGCAGTGACATCAAGCCACTGGTCAAACTGGTGGACGAACATGGCACCGATCCGCTGAAAAAAGCTCTGGCTAAAATCACACCAATTGCCCAGGCTGATTATATTATTTCCACGGCGCACAAGGCCAAAGGCCTAGAGTGGGATCGGGTTCATATTGAAGATGACTATCAGTTTAAGCTCAATGAAAAAGACCATAAAATTAGTGATGAAGAATTAAGATTACTTTACGTGGCCTGTACACGTGCTAAAGTGAGTTTAAATATTCATCACATTTATGACCTGATTCAGCAACTGAAGATCAAAATGCCGCAGTCGCTTCGGCAGGCAGTCGGTTAAGGTGCATGGCATGGATGTAAACATCATAGGACAGGTGATCTATGCACATCCAAGCGCTTCAACTGAAACATACCCTGCATTTTTTCGACATTCAGCTTCAGTTTAATTATCCGCAATGCCCGGTTACCTTGATTCTGGGCAATCAGGGAACTGGCAAAACTACGCTTTTACGTTTTAGCTATCAGGCATTGACCTGGTTTGCAGCCCGTTATCGTGATAGCCGTGCTGCGGGTCTGGTGATGCAAGATCAGGACATCATGCAAACCCGGCTGCAATCCAAAATCGATATCCAGATTGGTTTTCCTGAAGAGATGGGCAGCTTGCCAGAATCCAGTCAGTCTGAGCCTGCGAACCTACAAAGCTGTTCATGGCAAATCTACAAGACTTTAAACAGTCAGGGGCTGGGTTTTAGCAAAGCAGAAACCTCACAGCTTGAAAGTGTGCTCAGCTTGTATCAGAAAGCCCGCTTGCACGATCCCCTGCTCGGCTTGCCCCTGATTGCCTATTATCCTGCTGAACGTTTTACCAATGAAGTCAATCTGCTCAACAAAAATAACCCGGCCATTCTCCAGTCCGCACATGCTTATGAAATCACTGCGATTCCTTTCACCACCTTTGCCCGTTTTTTTGAATGGTTTCGTGAAATCAGTGATATTGAAAATGCGCAAAGTGCCAAGGTTATGAACCAGATTTTGGCGCGTGCCTTGCAGCAGCCTGAGAACATTCGAGGAAATGAACTGGCCCGGCAGATCGAGAAAGCCCAGGCACATCTGCATGCACCGAATCTCAGCGCTTTAAAACAGGCGTTGTCGCTGATCCTGCCAGAAGTCAGCCAGATTTATTTAAAATACCAGCCCAAGCTGCAACTGATGGTGACCTATCAGCAACAGACCTTTAGCTTCCAGCAACTGCCCAACAGTATCCGCAACTGGATTGCACTGGTGGGTGATATTGTGCGGCGTCTTTGTCTGTTGAATCCCAACAGTTTATTCCCTTGCCAGGAAGGTACAGGCGTTTTGTTGATTGATGCAATTGATCATCAACTGGATCAGGAGATGGCAGCAGTGATCCTGTCACGCCTGCATCAGGCTTTTCCTAACTTGCAGATTATTGCAACCGGCAACCGGCCTGAATTACTAGAACAGGCGCAAGGCTTTCAATGTCTGAAACTGGAAAATAAACAGCTGCACCCCATTCATCTTGAAAGTATGAAAACCCAGTTTGATCAGATCTACGCAGAGCTGGAATTGCAGCGAAATAAAGACCTATCTTCCGAAGATACTTTATTGGAAACGGTCACCGAACCCGTCACACTGCTTGCAGTATTGCAAATGATCCGGGAACAGCTCAATCCCGAACAGCAACAGGAACTGCTGGCTTTACTTGCCCAGGATCCTCAACCGACACTACCTCAGTCGCTCTAAACAGATTCAAAAAAATAAGAGCGACTGTTTGAGTAAACAAGGAAGCCTTTTCAGCATTCTCTTTTTGCCCTGATTAAACTATTTTGAGTCAAATTTACAATCAATGCCTGCAATTTAATCTTAATTTTCGGTCACTTCTGGATGATCTGTTTAAGCATGCAGCGCCTGTTAAATCCGAGCCGGCGTATAATTTATAAGTTCCACATAAAAACGTTGATGTTGTTGTTATCCTGTAATATGATCGGTTTTATTTGCGAATTTCATTGTAAAATCGGAATTTGCTATCGTTTATAAGTTGCGCAATACAACTGTTTTATATTCTTTTTGAATATTCTTTTGGCTTTCAAGATTGAGAAGTTTGGGTCGCTCCTTGGGGTCCTGTAATCCTTGAAAGATAAAGATTCACCTTAGGTTGGTCAAAACCTAAATCATGACAATGGATACGAGTGTGCTGCCGATTATTATATTGTTACCGTTAGTATTAGGCACAACCCTTGTCTCGTGGCTGAAGCAATTTTCGCGCGGGGTAACGGCTTTAGGGGCAATTGGTGTCAGCCTCAGCAGTTTCTTATTATTATTGAGTCAGGCGCCCGCCATATTTGATGGTGCAGTGATTACCCAGACCTGGTCCTGGCTGCCCCAGCTCGGCATCGATTTCAGTTTTCGCCTGGATTCTCTGGGACTGCTGTTTGCCTTGCTGATCAGCGGAATTGGTACACTGATTTATATTTATGCCTATTATTATCTCAATCCAAAAAATTCACTGAGCAAACTGTATCTCCTGCTGATGCTATTTATGGCGGCGATGCTCGGAATTTCATTGTCGAATAACCTGATTATCTTATTGATTTTCTGGGAACTGACCAGTATTTCATCTTTCCTGCTGGTGGGTTACTGGAGCAATTACGAAGCGGCGCAACGTGGTTCGCGTATGGCCCTGACCATTACCGGAATGGGTGGTCTGGCGATGCTGGGCGGTTTTGTCCTGCTTGGTCAAATTACCGGCACTTATCAGCTTGACCAAATCCTGACGATGACTGAGCAGATTCAGTCCCATCATTTATTTGTTCCAACCTTGTTGCTGATTTTACTTGGTGCCTTTACCAAAAGTGCGCAGTTCCCGTTCCACTTCTGGTTGCCGAATGCCATGGCTGCACCGACACCGGTCTCTGCCTATTTGCACTCGGCCACCATGGTCAAAGCCGGTTTATTCCTGGTCGCACGTTTGCTCCCGATCTTTGCCGGCGCTGCACTGTTTCATAATATTGTGACCTTTGTTGGTCTGTTTACCCTGTGCATGGCCTCCTTCTTTGCCATTTTTAAGGAAGACCTGAAGGGCTTACTTGCCTACTCCACCATCAGTCATTTAGGTCTGATCATGTGTCTGCTCGGGATTGGCTCACCACTGGCCGTTGCAGCAGCAATTTTCCATATTATTAACCACGCCACCTTTAAAGCGGCACTGTTTATGATTGCCGGCATCATCGATCATGAATCTGGTACCCGTGACTTACGTAAATTGTCTGGCTTGTGGCAATTACTGCCATTTACCGCCACGCTGACCATGATCACGGCAGCATCCATGGCGGGTGTACCCTTGACCAATGGTTTCCTGTCCAAGGAAATGTTCTTTACCGAACTGGTCGCCAGTTTAAGTGGTCCACTTATGGTCGGCTCTGCTATTGTCGCGACACTGGCCGGGATTTTTGCGGTCGCTTATTCCATTCGACTGGTGCATGGGGTCTTTTTCGATGGTCCGCTAGGCAAGCAGGTCCCGAATAAAGATGCACATGAACCGGCCTTTGGTATGCGCGCACCGGCCACTTTGTTAGCAATTTTATGTATTTTAGTCGGTCTATTGCCCGCGCTTCTAGTGGAAAAAATTGTCAACAGTACCACTCAAGCGACGACCCAAAATTTTGCTTTTGAAGGTACTCATCTGGCGCTTTGGCATGGTTTCAACCTGCCCCTGCTGATGAGTGTGATTGCTCTGCTCGGCGGAATAATCTTTTACTTTTCTCTCGCCAAAGGTGGCGCCTTACGTGAAATCGACTTGGATCCAAAACTGGGCCGCTTACAGGGCCGAGTGCTGTTCGACCTGTTTTTGAAAAATTTGCTGCTGAATTCACGCCGTTTCCGCCGTGCCACTGAAAATGGCAAATTGCAAAGCTATTTATTGTGGATTGTAATTTTTACCGTCGGGCTGGTGGGGTTCCCATTACTCAGCAATGCAGTGGGTACGGGTACACGCGAGCTGACCCATGCCCCTGCCCTGGCGATTATCTTGTGGTTACTGCTGTTCTCTGCCTGCTGGATGCTGCTGTGGTTCCATCATGAGCGGATTAAAGCGGTACTGATTAGCGGTGCAGTCGGCCTGGTCGTCACCATGGTCTTTATCGGCTTCTCGGCGCCCGATCTGGCATTGACCCAGATTACGGTCGATGTGGTCACCACGGTTCTACTACTGATGAGTTTATCTTTACTGCCTCAGTTAACACCGTATGAATCGAGTCCGACCCGTCGCTGGCGTGATGCCATTATTGCCTTGGGCGGCGGTCTCGGGATTGCGGCAATTGCCTGGCTGATCATGACCCGTGATCACAATTCCATTTCATGGTTCTTCCTGCAACAGTCGATTCCACTGGGCGGCGGAACCAATGTCGTGAATGTAATTCTGGTCGATTTCCGTGGTTTCGATACCTTTGGCGAAATTACTGTACTCGGTATTGCGGCCATTGGTGTACTCAGCCTGATGGATGGCATGCGTGCGCACGGTACCACCATGACGCAGGGCCTGACCTATCGTTTTAATCCTTCCCCGCTGATGTTGCGTATTACTGCATCCTGGATTTTGCCGGTCGCGCTGGTGGTCAGCCTGTATATCTTTTTGCGTGGCCATAACCTGCCGGGCGGTGGATTCATTGCCGGACTGGTGACTTCACTGGCACTTATTATTCAATATATTGCAGTGGGACAGGACAAAACCGAACAGTTGCTTGGCGCCAAATCCGGTCGCCTGTATGAAATCTGGATCGGGATCGGCTTAACGATTGCAGGGTTGACCGGAATCGCGGCCTGGTTCTGGTCACGTCCATTCCTGACCAGTGCACATATTTATGTCTCTCCGCCCATCATTGGAGAAATGCATCTGGCTTCGGCTGCACTGTTTGATGTCGGCGTCTATGTCACTGTTGTCGGTGCGACCATGCTGATGATTTCGGTCTTGGGCGATTCACGTCACTCAAGCATGACTGGCCCCGTACCAAGAGGATAATAGAATGATCAGTTTAGAATTTTTATTAGCCTCTGCGATTGGCCTGCTGACAGCCACAGGCATTTATCTGATCCTGCGTGCCCGTACCTTCCCGGTGGTGTTGGGCTTGGCCATGATTGGTTATGCGGTCAACCTGTTTTTATTTGCCATGGGCCGGATTCAGATGAATTCGCCTGCAGTATTAACCGAAGCCGCGAATGTGACTGATCCACTTCCTCAGGCACTGGTGCTAACGGCCATCGTAATTGGCTTTGCCACCACTGCCTTTATTGTCCAACTGGCACTGCGTAGCCGCTACGAATCAGGAACAGACCACGTTGACTCAAAAGAAGACATCCCCCAGATTGATCCACGTGAGGATGAGCCTTAATGACTGATCTTCTCAATTTCTGGACTCAGCATACTCCTATTTTCAGCATTCTTTTGCCGGCCTTTACCGCTTTTGCTCTGGTACTTTTAGGCAATCCGGGTGCCGGCTCTCTGATCACGGACTGGCGTCAACCCTGGCGTCGTGGTATCAGTCATCTCTCGGGCATCTTGGGCCTGATCATTGCCGTCAGCTATCTGATAAACAGCAGCGAGGGCCAAATCAGCGTATATACCCTCAGCGAATGGGCAGCACCATTTGGAATCGTGCTGGTGCTGGATCAGCTCTCGGCCATGATGTTGGTATTGACCTATGCACTCGCCTTGCCTGTGGTCTGGTATGCCAGCAAAGAATGGGACTTACGTGGCCGTTACTTCCATGCCATGGTGCATTTCCTGCTGATGGGCTTGACTGGGGCATTCCTGACTGGTGACTTGTTCAACCTGTTCGTGTTCTTTGAAATTTTGCTGATGGCGTCCTATGTACTACTGTTGCATGGACAAGGTAAGGCACGTTTTCAGCTTGGAATTCATTACGTCACCATTAACCTGCTGGCGTCTGCGCTGTTCCTGATTGGACTCGGGATGATTTATGGCAGTGTCGGCAGCCTGAATATGGCCGATGTGGCTCGCTTGATGCCTACTCTCGCTGAAGATCAGCATAAACTGGCGGTTGCCGGTGGCTTGATGCTATTCGTAGTCTTTGGGATTAAAGCGGCAATGCTGCCGGTGGGTTTCTGGTTACCCAAAACCTATGCCGTGGCCACGACTCCTGTTGCAGCGCTCTTTACCATCATGACCAAAGTCGGGATTTATGCAATTTTGCGTATTAACGGCACGGTTTTTGATGATGAATATAGTCATCAAATTCTGATGAACTGTCTGCTGGTAATTGGTCTGGTCACATCCGTCTATGGTGTGATTTGTGCGATTGGCACCGAACGTCTGCGCCGTTTTGTCGGTTTTATGGTGCTGTCTTCAGTCGGAACAATTCTGGTGGCCATTGGCCTGAATAACACTGCGGCTTGGGCTGGTGCACTATATTACCTGGTACACAGCACCCTGATTGCCGCCGCCTTTTATATTCTTTCGGGTTGGATTACCTCACAGCGCGGTGAATTTAAAGATCATTTTAAAATCGCCCCACTGATGAAACAGAACAAGCTGGTTTCGATTGTCTATTTCATCATCGCCTTGATGATGGCAGGCCTGCCACCGTTTAGTGGATTCTTCGGTAAAATCTTTATTTTGCAGGCTTCTGCTAATTCAGATTATCAGATGATTATTATCCTGACCATTTTGCTGGTAAGTTTTCTCAGTATTCTGGCTTTTACCCGGGTCGGTTTTATCCTGTTCTGGCGTTCGAGCAGACCTGAAGATGATCTTGATTCTGAAGAGTTTCATAAATATGAAGCCCTGCCGAGTAAAGCGCCGGCACGTAATGACCGGGTGATTTATATATTGCTGGCAGGCTTAACTGCCTACGTGGTGTTTGCCGGACAGATTTATCAATATAATTATCAGACTGCGGAACAGATCAAAAACAATTCGGTCTATGAAGCCGCGCTGTTAAAACCGGATGCAGAAGGTCAGTTTATTAGCGTCCAGCCATTCGATCCGAAGTATTTGCCAGAAACCAAATATGGTGGTGAGGTGATAGATCCTAATGCGCATCTGATTCCTTATGTGATTTCAGAAGCGACCTTGAAAGGCGAACATATTTCAGAATTCAAGCAGCGCCAGATTGACCAGCAGCACATTGAACAGACCGAATATGATGATAATCAACTTAAACCGGCGGAGGGACCTTAATGGCTGAATCATTATTTCAACGCTGGTTCCCGCATCCGCTGGTTTCTGTGATTGTGGGACTGAGCTGGGTTTTACTGGCACACAGCCTCGATGCTGGAACCCTGCTGATGGCCTTGCTACTCGCAGTCATCATTCCACGCATGGTCGAACCCTTTATTGACTATACCCCCAATATCCAGTGGACTCCTGCCCTGCGTCTGTTCTTTGTCGTAGTTTGGGACATTGTAGTAGCCAATATTAAAGTCGCAAAACTGGTACTTGGTCCAACCAAGAACCTGCATCCGAAATGGTTCCGTGTACCTTTAGACACTGAACATGAAGAAGTTAACACCTTGCTGGCGATGATTATTACCACCACACCGGGCACGGTATCTGCAGGGATTGACCAGGATCGTGGCGATATTCTGGTGCATGCCTTAAGCACGGAGGATGAAGCAGCAGAAATCGAAACGATCAAAGAGCGCTATGAACGCCCGCTCATTGAGATTTTTAATGCACGATCAGGAGAAAAAGTATGACGATTCTACCTTATGCATTAATGATTTGCCTGGGTGCGGTAACCATCTCCATGTTACTGTGTCTGATCCGGCTGATTACCGGCCCTTCTATTGTGGACCGCTTGCTGGCACTAGACACCCTGTTTCTGAATGCCACCTGTCTGGTGGTGATTTTAGGAATTTACTGGAGCAGCACATTTCTGTTTGAAGGCGCTCTCTTGGTTGCGATGCTGGGCTTTGTTTCTACCGCAGCCTTGGCGCGTTATTTCACCACTGGCCATGTCATCGACTAGGAGTTTTTAAATGTCTTTAATTTTAGAAATACTGGTGTCGATTTTTCTATTGATTGGTGCTTTCTTTATGCTGGTCGGCGGAATCGGGATGGTGCGCTTGCCCGATCTGTTCATGCGTCTGCATGCACCGACCAAATCCAGTACCTTGGGCCTCGGCAGTTTCTTAATTGCAGCAATTATTTTCTCTGCCATGTATGGCCGTTTCGGCTTTGCTGAAGTGCTGATTACCCTGTTTGCCTTTATTACTGCGCCGGTATCCGCCAATCTGATGGCACAGGCTGCATTGCATTTGCGTTTACGTTCTTTGAGTGGCGAAGTGCCGGAAACACTGGAACGTCCCCTGCCCTGGCAGCGTTCACGCCGTCGTACTTTTTATGAAAAGAAAATCAATCGCAATGATGATTTAGGTTAATTGAGCAAGTAATTTAAGCTCTCCTAAATCTCAAAATAGAGAGATAAAAAAAGCCACCCGAAGGTGTAATGCCAGTCAGTTAAGAAATTGACTGGCATTTTCTTGGGTATTTCTGCGGTTTTCCTTTCACAACTCGTGGGCAACTTCTAACCCTTCTCTCAGGCAAAACATACCTCCTCGATTTCTCCAGTAAACTTTCTAGATGTTTAGGTAAATTCCCTGCGGAGTCTAAAGAATCAAATCTTAATATATTCAGGATGCTGATAGAGGCAATATGAAAGCTGATTCTCAAAGGACTGACTTTTGCACGTTGAGCCATATGTTTCATTTGTCTTCTTAGAATATTATAGGCAATGAAGACCCCCCATAATTCTTGATAAATTAAATCAGGTTGCTTGCTCCTCAAATGCTTACCTTCCTGTAAATCACTTTTGATTTCTCGGTAACACATTTCTATTTCCCAGCGCTGGGCATAAAGCTTCGCCAAGCCTATCAGTGGATATGCCTTTGAATCCATTAATGAAGTGATATAACGTCTAATTTTCCCTGCCTGCTCAACTTCAATCAAACGCGCTTCCCAATATTCTCCTAATGATGGATTTAGCTTCCTGGCTCTAGCTGAAAGAGGCATTTTGATTTGAAAGTCATGCGGGGAATTACGTTTAATGATCTCATAGCGTAAATTATCTTTTGCTCTCATTAACCAATGACTGGCTTCTACTCGTGTTTGCCAGTCAATCAAGAAATCAGCAGAGAAATAGGCTCGATCAAACAAGGTAATACTATGCGATGGAGGACATAATCGATTTGCCAGTGTAAGTTCACCCTGATCCATGCTACCTATTTGGGCATCAATGATTTCATGGGTGCTGGTATTTACCAGGCAGGTTGCTCTCACTTGTGGATAAGGGGCTGCAGCGGTTTTACCCTTAGATGAGCCAAAGTGTTCAAAATTCTCGTCTGTATAAGGCATAGACCAAACCACCCCGTCAACAGCACATACACTAAGGCCATGAAAGTTTGAGTATTGCTGTTGGGATTCTTCAAACCAGGCTTGGCTGAGTAGAGAAAACAAGGTATTCAAGGGCTCTCGTCCTAAACGTTGTCGTGCTTGCACTGCTGCACTGGGGACACAATATTCTGTTGTACCAAACACAAGTTTTAGTTGCTCTACGACATACCCGATCGGTTGATCTCGAAATAGGGCAAGCCCAATTACCAGCCATACCACATGTTCGGCAGGTAATTTTCTTCTCCTGATAGAAGCCTTACCTGTTTGATGTAGGCTTTCTTTAATCCAGTTTAAATCAATGAGTTCACTGAAATGGCTGAGTGAAGGCAAAGAATGTTGAAGGGTGCAATCTAAATTTTCAGATAAAGTCATAAAAAAAATGAGCGTATTGGCATACACTCATTTTTACTACATTTTTCTAATGTCTGCTTAACTGACTGGCATTATCCATATGGAGGCTTTTTATATTTATCATATTTTATTTTCTTAAGCGGCGATAACCTGCAAGTCCTAATAATCCCAGAAGTCCCCAAATACCAACTCCCCCTCCACCACTTGAGGAAGTATTCGTATTTTTAACTGTATTACGCAACAAGATTACTGCTGTTTCTGACATTTTTTCATCAGCATCAAAAATTGTATACTCCATGCTGTAATCGGCTTGGCTTAGATTATTCTTCACACTAAATGTCAGCTGCCCACCATAACAGGTTTCTCGTTCATAAGTATCAGGACAAGCTCCTTGTCGCTCTGCCTTCAGCGAAACTCCCGCAGGAAGCTTAACAATACGAATCGGAATCTCTTTTCCATCTTTGTCCTGATAAAAAACTGATTTACCGGATGGCAGCGGCCCATCCCCGTCATCGCTATCATTTTCGAGCGGATTTACATTCACGGTAAGATTATTCTCTGGACTAATCCGGTATTCATCATCTTTTGCGATAGGTGCAATGTTTTTAAAAGCCGCTCTCAAGAGTCCTAAACTGCTCGCACCTGTCGCCTTGTCTTTCAGCGTATAAGTACAGAACTCCATATCAATGAGGCTGGTTTCTTTACCATCTATGCGATACATCATGATCCGGTTTAAATCAGGTTTCCACTCACATTTAAGATTTGGATCATTTGGGTTTCCCTCTACACTGGTTGAATTACCTGTACCAATTAACTTACCAACACCCAAAGTTTTTACACTTACGTCATAATTTTTTGAGTTAAATACTTTAGTTTGAACTGTATTTCCGGACAGTGTTTCTTGAGGCATGGCTAAGACAAAGGGATTAATATAAATTGCACGGTATTGCTGATATTGCTTGGTATATTTCAGCAGATCTTCGTATTCTTTTAATTCTTCCTTTAAGCCAGGCAGCTCATCTACCGGGGTATTTTTATCCGCAATAATTCTTTCAATATCATCTATATTTTCTTGATAAAAGGCATTTAACCCCACCAAGTTGTTATTGTTCAGATCCGTAATATCTGCTGCAGTCAGACGTCGAATTTCAACTGAACCAATTTCGCAGGTGTTTTTTGCATCTGGATTCAATGTCAAGGTTGATCCAATCACACGATCAATCACACGTTGATCTCGATCACTACAACCACTAACTCCGATATCGACTAAATCTGTTGTCGTCTGATTATCTCGTGGGTAATACATGCCTAGAAAACGGTTATCAATAGCAGGTTCAAGATAATGTGTTAACAAACTGCTGATCGCACTGTTAGAAACATCCAGATTAGTTGACGTGACATCCTCTTTTAATGCCGGCAACACACAACGCGAAGGTCCAGTATTTGCAATTGCATTTCGATTTGTAGAGGATTCAACACGTTGTTCCGTAGTCGGATTTCCATCATTTAAGGCATATTCACAAGATAACCCCTGATTAAAGGCTAAGATGTTAAAATTTAAATACTTATAACCAGTATTGTCATAAAATAAGGTGGATTGAGCTGTATTTTCAACAATAGTATTACTCAATGCCGTTAAGCTAGAGAATGTACTGAGTGGACGATTCGCTTGATTCGTCATGCGTACAATATGTCCTGTGGTACTTGCAGTATTCTTCGCAATGGTAGAATTAACAATTTCTACTGTGGCATAGCCACAAAAATCAATAATACTGTTAGTAAGATCTGAACCATTTTTAACAATACTACTGGAATTAATTTTCACATTGGTTTGAGTTGTACCTAAATTTCCCTGACAGTCCATCGCCAGAACGCTACCATATGAACTCGCCTGATTTTTTTGAATCAAAGAATCCTGAATGATAATATTCCTTTCTGTATTCATCGCTACGCTATAAATAGCCCCACCTTCTGCATCGGCTCTGGAATTGACTATTTCACTGGTATTAATACTTAAAGGTCCTGCTACATAGAAAGTACCACCATTGCCTTTATCCAGACTGTTTGTTGCTGCATAACCATCCTTTAAGATCAGATGATGAATGTCTAGACTGGATTGACTGGCAATACTGTTAAAAATACGGGTTTTCCCCTGACCCGAAATCGTGGTTTTTAAAGCTTCTCGGGTTGGATATAAATTCGTAATCGGACTACGACTGGTATAACTAAGTGGTGTTTTTCCATAAATTTTGAGTGCAGATTCTACGATCAACTCTCCTTCCAGTTTGTATTCGCCTGCTTCAAGCTGGATGACATCTGGTGCTGAGCCATCTAATCGAAGTGTACGTCCTACATTACATCCACCATAAGATTTATCCAGTTTTGCAGTCCTAATGGCTTCTCGCAAAGAACAGGCATTATTATTCTCGCCATCTTCATCCACAAAAGTAGTGACATATATCGTTTTATCTTCGGCTGCCATTAAACTCATGGCAGATAAAATCATGGCCGCAAGCAGTCCTTTTTTATAATTTTTCATGATTTATCCTTAATCTTTTAATCCACGGCGTAAACCTATTAACCCGAGTAAAATCAGTAATCCACCATATCCTAATGAGCCACCTGAAGTTTTGACTGCTTTGTCTTCCATTTCATTTTTTGGTTCCTGAACAATCTGAGTAGTAATAGCCATATAAGGTTTACTTTTATTAAATCGTGTAGATGAGGTCACCACTTGTAGTTCGAAAATATCTGCTCCATGCCAGGTAGAATCCGGGGTATAAACGACATTGCCATGAATATCGATGACTGTTTTACCCTTGGAAGCTGTTTTGGTTTGTACTACTTTCAAACAACCATCTTGCCAAGGCTCACCCGTCGGATTCTGACCAACAATGGCATTACACTGTTCTTTTGGAATTAAATCACTATCTCCCAGATAAGATTCAATTGAAAACTTGGCATTTTCACCCTTTAACAGGTCTTGTCCCACCAGACTACCCGAAGTCGGGATCGTGATTTCAACTGCACCTCGATCACAAAACAGGTTATCCATCAAACGGTTGATCCCACGCTGATCTGCTGCCTCACATGTTACCGTTGGATTTGCCAGATTCAATCCTGTGCCTCTATTCACAATTGGCGATTCATTCACAAGCATATAGTTCAACAAAATTCGTGGGCGCATATAACCGAGAAATTGTCCTTTAGGAACGCTGTATGGACAAAGTATGGCATTATTATTTTCTTCTAGGGTCTGACAAGCACCTTCACTTTTATCTGAGGATTCAGCAAAAAGTCGTGTACCACTCCAGAACTGATTTGGTGCGACTGTATCCCCTACACCACAGGAGGCTGTCAGCAGATTATTTTGCGACAAAGTCTTGTCACCAGTGATAATTTGGCAATCCTGTGTACCATTTCTTAAAATAATACTATTCGCTACATAAGCTCTGCCATACGGCGCATGGATACGTAAAGCAGTATTTTCATTATCAACCATGGTGAGATTATTCAATCCCATCCCGTCCATGACATTAATAAGTACACCCTTATTTTTTAGTATCGTACTACTTAATACCTCCCCACTAATACCTTGATCTTTACTGGAGTCAGCAAACTGTCCCGCGCTATAAATATTGGTTGCTGAATTATCCAGTGTCTGGTTATTTTTAAGTACACTTTGCAAAATAAGGAAATCAGGTAGCTCGCTATACAGGATCGCGCCTCGTTGGGCTTTGTTATTTTCGATCAGACTATTTTTAATTTCTGCACGGCTTGTTAAGTTCTGACCAAACTTGCCAGCATTATAAATTGCCCCACCCAAGTTGGCAGCAGCATTAAATAGACGGTTATATTCTAGAATTAGCTGACCTTTATTATAAATTAGGCCACCTTGTTCAGCACAACTGGTTTTACCACAGCCTTCGAGATCCAGTTCTTTCAAATTTAACTGAACCAGTGTATCTGTACTATTGATCCGAAAAAGATTATCGGTACCTTTCATTTGAATATGGGCATTATGCAAGCCTAATGCTTTTTCATCCGTACTGAATTCGCTATCACTTTCTGCGACCGAACGGATGGTAAGAGATTTTTTAATCGCGATATGCTGGTTCAACACATAGGTATTTTTTTCTTTTAAAATAATGGTACTGGATGAGTTCTCCCCACCACAGCCCATAAAACCTGCTTTAGCTAAGCCACGGTTAACATACTCAACAGCTTCTCGAAGTGAACATTCCTTGTCATCTTTTTCAATATCTTCTGTAGTGGTTACAATAATATCTGCACTATACGACTGCCCCGCTATACATAGCAAAGCTATGCCTATGCTCTTCTTGAGCATAACCTTCTCCTTAATTTTTATTTCTTTCTTTTTCTTCTAAAGTTGCAGAATCCTTGCAACAGAGAATTATTTTGCCTTACTGTGGCATAGACTGAGTAATTACTCAAGATTTTTTATGATTTACCGATATTCGTCAATCAAGGCATATATCTGCCGCAGATTGGCATTGCTGACTTTCAGCTTTTCTCCTTTAAGTAATTGAATAATCTGCTCTAATCTTTGAAGCAGCACTGAAGTTTGATGTGGTCCATGGCTTAGTAAATAGTCAAATATTTGAGGGTCTAAATGGATCCCACGACGATCGAGTACCGAGGAAACCAGCGCATAGCGATCAGCATACAGGCTACCACTCGGAACACGAGTACTGACCGCCTGCGTGAGACGAGATTGTAAATCTGGCAATTCAAGTTTGAGTTCTATAGGTGCAAAACGTGACGAAAACACCAACTGTCCACCACCTTCATTATTATAATTAATCAAGTGAAAGACGGCGCGTTGCCAATGAGGTACGCCGCTAATTGCTTCGATATCATCAAGTGCCACCAGATCAAAACGATCCAGAGAAGTAATCGCCTCAGTCGGTGCATCTAAAAGCTCAAGCAAAGATACCTGAATTGCAGATTTACCCACTTCAAGATAAGAGTCACAGATGGCAGACAATAAATGACTTTTACCTGTCCCGGCTCCACCATAGACATAAAAGCGGTTGATCAGGCTTGCATGTAATTGACGGACAGCATCAATGACATGCCCCCAACCCGGCCCTGAAAAATCACTGATTCGGGCATCGAGCTGAGGTTCTATATCTAACTGCAATTGACGCATATGATTTTTTGGCCTTATGAGTCTTTACGATGAGGATCGTGAATTTTACTTGAGTTATCCTCTGCTTGCAGCGGTTTTTTCTGTGGCTTTTTCATTTCAATATCAACATCTAAATCTGCTGTTTCAATGTTGATTGAACCGGTAGAGGCATCTTGCATGACAACAGCCCGATCACCATAAAATGGCGTATGTTCATAATACTCACGGATATGCCGCAGTAGTACCACAATCACGGCTGCCACCGGTAAGGCAATCAGCATGCCCAAGAAACCGGCCAGTTGCGCACCTGCCAGAACTGCAAATACTACAGCTACAGGAGAAAGACCGATTTTATCACCCAACAGGAATGGTTGTAGAATATAGCCTTCGACTGCCTGCCCGACCATAAAGACAATCCCGACCAATACCAGTTGCCACCAGTCGATTCCAAATTGGAAAAAGGTTGCAATGACTGCGGCAATAATTCCAACCGCAAAACCAAGATACGGAATGATACTGCACAATCCGGCAATCATCCCGATGATCAGGCCAATCTCTAGGCCAATGAGTTGGAGTCCCACTGCATAAACCACGCCCAGCAGAACCATGACCAGGAACTGACCTTTGACAAAGGCACCTAAGACACTATGACATTCACTCACAATATTTAAGGTTGTTTTTTCATAAGGACGGGGAATTAGACGACGTAAGCTGTCCAGCATACGATCCCAATCCAGCAAGAAATAAAAGGCAATAATCGGAATCAGGACAATCGTGCCACCAATCTGGATAAAGTTCAGACCAGATTGTGCCAGTTTCAGCAGCATCGCCTGAATACTGTCCGCACTATAATTGGTCTGGACATAGTCCATTACTACTGAGGAAATCTGATCGGTATCGATTTCCATCGGGACCAGATTAAAGCTATCGGAAAGCCAAGGTAAGAACGTGTAATTGATCCAGTGAATCCCGGCCGGAATGCTATCACGCGCATACATCAGCTGCTGCCAGACCAGTGGCACCAGATACCACATGACTAATGTAACCACGATCCCAATCCCGATAAATACAATACTGATCGAGAGCCATCGAGCCAGCCCAATGCGGTGCAAAACATCGACCAAGGGGCTAAATAAATAAGCAATTAGAAAAGCTGCCACAAAAGGAACCACAACTGGTTTAAGCAGATATAAAACCCAAAGTATCAATGCTATACCAGCAAGTATAAGAATGCGCCGTAAAGTACGATCGACCATAGAATCTTGCCTTTTCTCTATTAATCATTCTAAAAATTAAAATATTTTAATAAAGATAGCATTTTAGGCCACAAATACCATAAGAGTTTTACATATTCAGGTTATAATCGCACCCGCGAATGCGGAGACTTCATTATGAGCAACTCAACTTCTACCCCAAACACTGGTTTAAGCTACAAAGATGCAGGTGTCGACATTGAGGCGGGCGACGCGTTAGTCGATCGTATCAAATCTGTCGCTAAGCGTACCTCACGTCCCGAAGTTATGGGCGGTCTAGGTGGCTTTGGTGCACTTTGTAAAATTCCTAAAGGTTATGAAGAACCTGTTCTAGTATCTGGCACAGATGGTGTTGGTACAAAATTACGTCTGGCACTGAATTTGAACCGTCATGACACAATTGGTCAAGACCTGGTTGCAATGTGCGTGAATGACCTTCTTGTCTGTGGTGCTGAACCACTGTTCTTCCTTGATTATTATGCAACTGGTCACTTAAATATTGATGTTGCTGCAAATGTAGTCACTGGTATTGGCGCTGGTTGTGAATTTGCTGGCTGTGCATTAGTTGGCGGTGAAACTGCTGAAATGCCAGGCATGTATGAAGGCGAAGATTACGATCTTGCAGGTTTCTGTGTCGGTGTTGTTGAGCAAAGCAAAATTATTGATGGCTCTAAAGTCAAAGCGGGTGACGTTTTAATTGGTGTAGCTTCTTCAGGTGCGCACTCAAACGGCTACTCACTGCTTCGTAAAATCCTGGACGTGAAAAACGTTGACCTGAATCAAATCGTGGATGGTCGCCCACTTGCAGATGCTGCAATGGAACCAACACGTATTTATGTCAAACCAATTCTTGAACTGTTAAAACACGTTGATGTGCATGCGATGGCACACATCACGGGTGGTGGTTTACCAGGTAACTTGCCGCGCGTACTTCCAAACGGTGCTCAAGCGCTTGTGAATGAATCTTCTTGGGAGTGGCCTGAGCTATTCAAGCTTCTACAACGTGAAGGCGGCGTAGAACAATTTGAAATGTATCGTACTTTCAACTGTGGCGTCGGCATGGTACTTGTTGTTGATACCGCTGATGCAGACAAAACTGTTGAATTACTCAACCAGCTTGGCGAAAAAGCATGGGCGATGGGTCAGATTCAAGACAATGCTGAATCAGTTGCAGGTGCAGACGAAAAAATTCGTGTGATCTTTGCGTAATTTCGCATGACTAAAATTGCTGTACTTGTTTCGGGTAGTGGATCAAATCTGCAAGCCTTGATTGATGCCAATCTTTCAGGCCAAATTGTAGGCGTGATTTCCAACAAACCTGAAGCCTTTGCTTTAACACGTGCACAACAGGCAGACATTCAGACTGCAATTATTGAACACAAGCAATATCCAAACCGTGAAGCTTTTGATGATGTCATGCATCAACAGCTTTTGGACTGGGATGTGGATCTGGTGGTACTTGCCGGCTTTATGCGAATTTTAAGTGGAAAATTTGTGAAAGCCTGGGAAGGGAAAATGTTAAATATTCATCCTTCCCTGTTGCCTTATTATAAAGGTATGCATACGCATCAGCGTGTACTCAATACCGGTGATGTTCTGCACGGTTGTACGGTGCATTATGTTACGGCTGAACTGGATGCAGGCCAAGCGCTTGCCCAAGGTGTTCTCAAGGTTTCTCATCATGATACGGTAGAAAGTTTGGCAACACGTGTGCATAGCCTCGAGCATGTGATCTATCCACAAGTCGTAGAATGGATTTGTAGCGGAACGATTCAACATACTAAAGATGGTGTGTTATATCGAAATGAGAAAATGCAAGCGCCTGTTCAATTCTGCAAGTTCTAAAAAAATTTAGATATAAAAAAACGCATCCTCGGATGCGTTTTTTTATTTCCAATATATTCAATAATTCAAGCAGACTGTTGCTGAATCAGCTGTTTGACCAAGCCAGCTACTTGATCAGGTTGTTCCAATGGGAACATATGTCCACCATCCACCACGGTAAAAGGAATACCAAACTTCTTTTGCACTTGCTGCGGGAACTTGCGGGCCAGAAATGGACCTTTCTCGGCAACGACCAAATGCACAGGAATTTTTGGTTTTGCCTGAGGCAACCACCATAGCGATGGATTGGTTCTAAAGACTGCCACCTCATCCATTTTAGGAATAGTGAGTTCTACCCCGCCTCGGATGGGATCCTCTTGCAAGGCATAATCAATATAAGCTTGGAAGCAATCTGCATCAAAATCCTGATAAAAACCTTTAGGGCGCAGCAATTCAGCGGCTTGTTCACGTGAATCCCAATGGTCACGACGGCGTTTGGACAGACCGGCTGGAGACATTTTATCCAAAGCTTTTAAGCGCAAAGTCTTGGCAATATGCAAGGCAAAGGCTTCTTTGCCCATAATCATCGGCGGGTCCAGCATGATCATTTGTGAAAATAGTTCCGGACGCTGCAAAGCCGCTTGCAGAGTTAACACGGACCCCAAAGAATGCCCCAGACCAATGACAGGTCGTCCATGGGACTGGCGCACAATACTATCAATCACTTGCTGGGTCAGGCTTTTCCAATGGTTATCAATCGGATAACGCTTATCTGGCCCTAAAAGCGGCACATAGATAATATCGTAATCATCTTGCAATCCATCAAACAGCTTTTTATAGACTTTGGATGGCACGCCATTGGCGTGCGCGAAATGAATCAGTGGTTTCATTGCAGTGTCGTGCTGTTTTCTGACTGAAGCTTCTGTGCAACCGAAGAAGCAATTCCATCCCCAATCGATGACCCCATACGACCCAAGACTGATTCAAATGGACTATATTCAATGGTGTAATTCAACGCTTTTTCAGTTTTCAGTTCACGTTTCAAGGTATTTAAGCTACCGATACGATCCGCAATACCTAATTTCACCGCCTGATCACCGGTCCAGAACAAGCCAGAGAAAATGGCAGGATCATTGGATTTCAACTTAGCCCCACGTCCCTGTTTCACTGCATTAATAAAGTGACCATGCACATTATCTAGCACACCCTGTACATGAGCTTTTTGCGCAGGATCAACTGGCTGAGTCATCGACAGTAAGGCTTTGTTTTCGCCTGAGGTCATAGTGCGATCTTCAACACCTAATTTTTGCAATAGATTAGTCACGCCATAATTCGGCATGATCACCCCAATTGAACCGACCAAGCTCGATGGATTGACAATAATTTCGTCCGCAGCTGAAGCAATATAATAAGCACCTGAAGCCCCAGTATCGCCAATCACGGCATACAGTTTTTTCCCAGGATACTGTTTTTTCAGATACTGAATTTCCTGCCAGATTTCATCCGACTGTACCGGCGAACCGCCAGGTGAGTTAATATTCAGCACCACTGCTTTACTTTGTTTATTTTCAAAGGCTTTTTTCAATGATTTGATAGTATTGCTACTGTTCACACTCTGTTTGTCAGCAGCAATCGTACCCACTATATCCACGACTGCGATATGCGAACCCGCAGCAGCGCTAGCATCTGAAGAAACTGAACTACAGCTTTTGCCTAATGCCAAAATGACGACAAGCAGATAAGCAAAAGTCAGAAATTTAAAGAAAATTCCCCAACGGCGCGCACGGCGCTGTTCTTCAACAGAAGCTAAAACTGCTTTTTCCAGCAGTTTCCATTCCGGACCAGTCGGTTGAACTGGCTGTTGCGTATTTTGTATTTGATTTTCAGGTTTTGGTGGCCAATCGGACATAAATAATCCAATAAATTGATTTATATTGAATCCATTATATACACTGAATCGGGTAATTCTGTCTAAACAAAACGTTTTCGCCTATAATAAATTTTGTTCTCTTTTTTTGTACTTAGACGAAATCAATGACGAAACAGGGCTCACGGAATTCAGCTTACGGATTACTCAAATACATTAGCCGCCAACCGCTTCCGGTTTCTCGCTGGATGGCCCGTATTCTGGCCTTTATTGTGAACAGTTTTAAAGTCACTAAAACTTCGGAAGTCATTCGTCTGAACCTTGAAATCAGTCTTTCAGAACTGTCTAATCAGGAACGTGAACAGATTAACCGTGCTGCGGTTCGCAATGAATTAATGTCATATTTCGAGTTCTTTACTATTTGGGGCTCAAGCAATCAGAAAAATCTTAAACGCGTTCATCGCGTTATTGGCGAAGATCTACTTCATGATGCCATTGCACAAAATAAAGGCCTCGTGTTAATCGTGCCGCATTTTGGTACCTGGGAAATTATGAATGCCTATATTGCCCAGTTCACTTCAATGACCATTATGTATAAACCTGTGAAAAATCAGGCTGCAGATCAATTTGTACGGGCTGCCCGTAGCCGGGAACAGGCGCATCTGGTACCGACTGATGAATCGGGCGTCCGTCAGATTTTTAAGGCCTTAAAACAAGGCGGTACTACGGTCATCCTGCCGGATCATACCCCGAATATCGGTGGTGAATATATTCCATATTTCGGTGTGCCTTTAGCTACGAGTAATTTGAGTGCTAAGCTGATTCAAAAGACCAAAGCGCGTGCCCTGTTTTTATATGCTCTACGTAATACTGAAGATGGATTCGATATTTTTATCGAAGCAGTTGATGAAAAAATTTATAATGGCAATGCCAATCAAGGCACACAAGTCATTATCAATAGTATTGAAAATTTAATTCGTCGCCATCCGGAACATTATCATTGGAGTTATAAACGCTTTAATGCGCATCAAGACTTGGGAAATCTCTACAAACTTGAGCATGAACAAGCTTTGGGCAAAGTAAATGCATTAAGAACTCAAGAACTACATAAAGTTTCGCCCATATTGGAATCAGTCACTTAAGGGCTGACGATACAACCACTGCCATTCATGTCGTTCGGCAGAAAGCACCAGTTTTGAGCCTTGTTGCTGGAAGTGCACACTCCCCTGTTCTGCTGTGGTCAATAAGGGAATATTAAGTGCTTTCAACCGTTGCTGGGTCAGTTGGCTCGGGTGGCCATAACGGTTAAATTTCCCAGCCGAGGCAATCGTCAATTTAGGCCGCAAAACTTCTAAAAATTGATAGGCTGAACTGTGCTGACTGCCATGATGCCCGAGTATCAGCACATCGACCTGAAGTTCGGGATAGTCTTGGAGCAGCTGATATTCAGTTTCCCAACCCGCATCCCCCGTCAGTAAAAAGTTTTGATACGGTCCGGCATTTTTAACTTGCAGATATATCACACAAGAGCGGTCGTTTTTATTGAAGTTTGGCGTATTTAACTGCTGCTGCCGAGGTGCCAGAATTTTAAAGTTAATCGTCTCAGACCATTGCCATTGCTGTCCTGCATAACAAAACTGAAAACTTGAAGAAGCAGCTGTTTCAGGCATCTGATTGGATGACACTTGTCGGATGTTTAGTTGATCTTTAATGCTGTGATATGCACCGCTATGGTCCTGATCCAGATGGGTCAAAATCAGTTGATCCAGTTCTCCAACACCTTGCACAGACAAAAATGGCATAATCACTTGCCGACCAATACTGAATTTTTCTTCATTATAATAACCGCCCATATCGATCATCATGCTCTTTTGCCCTTCCCGAATGAAGATGGCCTGTCCCTGCCCGACATCCAGAACAGACAGCTGAAATGCATGCTGATTAAGTTGAGGAATGCACAGTGGTACACAGGCAAGTGCTGTCCAGCTTTTGGGTACTAAGCCCCGTGGTAAAAAGACAATTAACAAGCCCAAAATACATAGAGCAATCATCCAGACATTCATAGCCACCGGAATCAGTTGTGGCGCAAACAGCTGATCAAGCAGATTCAAAAATGCCAGCAGTATATGAATAAAAATATCATTGAGCTGAAACAGCAGACTCGAAAGTGGTTCAGAAATGAAAAATAATAAAGCCGCCAGAATATCTACGGGAACTATTAGCAGGCCAATCCACGGGATGGCTACTAGGTTGCTTAGCGGGGTAATCCAAGCCACCTGCTTAAAAAACAGCATCATTAAGGGAAACAGGGCCAGAAAAATTTTCCACTGCGACTCCACTAAAACTTTCATTGCAAAATACAGACGTTGTAATGCTGTTTGTATTGTTTGATTCGGTTGCTGCTGAATGGTTTGATAGATTCGCAGCAAGACAAAACAGGCACCATAAGACAGCCAGAATGCGGCCGATAAAATACTAAAAGGATCAAAGAGCAACAATAAGGCAGCACTTAGAATCAACAGCTTTAATGGCTGCACGCTTTGCCTGAGCAACAGTGTAAAAGTAACAATCACACAAATCAGTAAAGTACGTAGCGCCGGAATTTCAAAACCGACGAAGGCACAATACAGCAGTACACAGAGCAAAAAAGGCAGACTCAAAAAATACTGCCTTGGCCATTTCAGATAAATCTGCGGCGTGTACCTTGAAATCAGATATTGCAAACTGCCACAGATGATAAAGGCAAAGATCAGGACATGTGGTCCAGAAATTGCCAATAAATGACTCATGCCAAACCGTTGAAACTGCTGTTCCGTCGCTTGATCCAGTAAACTTTCATCACCGCTTAATAGAGCCAGCAACAAGCCTTTCTGCTGTACGGGTTGTCTAGCCACAAACTCTCTTAAGGCCAGTCGCTGTTGTTCTACCCAAAGTAAAAATCGCTGACCCAAATTTTGCTGCTGACGTAGATATTTGCCATAACCTAACGCATAGAGTTGTTGCGGTTGCAGCTCTTGGATGTGCTTGATCCTAAACCCGGCCATGACATTTTGCTGTAATGCCCATTTTTCTGCATCAAAGGCACCTGGTGTGGCATAACTATGGTTAGGTCGAATCTGGCCTTGTAATAAATAGTAGCGTCCCAGTTCAAGAGTTTGTTGTTTGGTTTCATCATTTACCAAACTAGATGTGACAGGATCTGAAACTGGCAGAAAACCCATCCACTTAATTGTAGTACCGTCAGGATTAAGCACGTGCAGGGCTTGCTGGATATTCTGATCACCAAGCTTATTCAGCTCTTTGATATACACTACGATTTCTTTTTCAGCGACTTCGTGCTCTCGCTTGGATAAACGTTCAGCCAATTGCAGATTGGCATAAGCATGACCTAAAAACAGTCCCAAAAGCAGGCTTGATCCAGCGATCAACAAGCTTCGCAGCGGTGTATTCAAGATGAACTTTAATTTATGGCAACACAGATACCACAGCAGCGCAATGATCAAAACTGCCGTCCCGCTCAGTTGAACAGACAGGAAACTTTTCCCCATACAGGCAAGGCCTAAAATCCAGCCAATACATAGCCACTGCAACATTGAATCTTATTCTGTCTTGTTATTATTTTGCCCAATAATAAAGCCCACCGGAGTGAGCTTCAATCAAATGCGAATATTCTCGTTATTTATGGTTCAATCCAGAGACCATCCTGCATATGTAAAATCCGATCTGCTGCATGGGCTAGCTGTTCATCATGCGTCACAATCAGCATCGCCATATTGAACTCACGTTGCAATTCGGTCAGCAGTTCAAAAATCTTTGCTGCAGTCTTGCGGTCTAGATTTCCGGTCGGTTCATCGGCCATCATCAGTTTAGGTTTACCGACCACTGCACGCGCCAAAGCTACACGCTGACGCTCACCTCCGGATAATTCACCCGGCTTGTGAGTCAGACGATGCGAAAGACCAACACGTTCCAGCAAATATTCGGCCTGCTGTTTGGCTTCCTTAAACTTCATGTTGTCGCGTAACATCAGCGGCATGGCCACATTTTCCAGTGCCGTAAATTCTGGCAACAGGTGATGAAACTGATAAACAAAGCCCAAATGCTCATTCCGCACATAACCGCGTTCTGCTTCAGACAAGGTATCAAAACGGCGGCCATTCACCATGACCTGACCTGACGTCGGGCGATCCAATCCACCCAAAACATGTAATAAGGTACTTTTGCCTGAACCACTTGAACCTACAATCGAAACAAACTCACCTGCTTTTACCTGTAGCGACAAGCCGCGAATCACATCGACAGTGGCCTTGCCATCGGTAAAGGATTTGTGAATATTCTGGGCATCTAAAATCAGATTACTCATAACGCAAAGCCTCTGCCGGTTGAATTTTTGCTGCACGTAAAGCCGGATAAATTGTCGCGACAAAACTGAGTGCCAGTGACAAGCCTACAATCACCAAGACATCCTGCCAGCGCAGATACGAAGGTAAGTAGTTAATAAAATAGGCATCAAACATATTCAGGCCTAAAGTATTGTTGAGCCAGCCAATAAAGCTACTGATACTGGTTGCCGCAATAATCCCGAGGATGGCCCCTGCACAAGTTCCAATCACCCCAATCACGGTACCTTGCACCATAAAGATTTTGGTAATGGTGGCAGGTGAAGCCCCCAAAGTCCTTAAAATGGCAATGTCCGATTTTTTATCCGTCACCACCATCACCAGTGAAGACACAATATTAAATGCCGCGACTAGAACGATCAGGAATAAAAGCAGGCTGACCATGGCTTTTTCCATCTGAATCGCGCTGAACAGATTACCATGGGTATAAGTCCAGTCCGAAGCATAGAAATTCCCCGGCAAATCACGCACAATTTCCTGAGACACTTGTGGTGCCAGGAAAATATCATCCAGCTTCATACGCACACCCTGCGCACCATCCGGTAGACGCAGTAAAGTTGACGCATCATTTAAAGCGATATAACCCATCATCGAGTCAACTTCAGCCCCAATACTGAAAATTCCCACCACTTTAAAACGTTTAAAACGTGGGACGACACCGGCGGGTGAAGGAGTCGCTTCTGGCAGAACCAGAGTAATATTGTCATTTAAACCTACACCCATGGCATCGGTCATTTGCTTGCCTAAAACAATACCAAATTCACCTTTTTTCAGGCTGTCGATACTGCCCTCAACCATATGGTTTTGTATGATCGAAACTTTTTTCTCATACTCGGGTTCGATCCCGCTGACCATAATGCCGGCGACCTGACCCTGTGCGGTCAGCATGCCTTGTAATTGAGTAAAAGGTGCAACCCCCTGGACATGTTCATGCTGCTCAATCTGCTTTGCAAGTTCAGGCCAATTTGTTAAAATTTGCGTCGAGGAAACAGTCGCTTGAGGTATCATTCCCAAGACACGATTTTTCAACTCTCGGTCAAAACCATTCATCACAGACAAGACTGTAATGAGGACTGCCACACCGAGTGTAAGGCCGATCATTGAGACCAACGCGATAAAAGAAATGAAGTGGTTACTACGCCGTGCGCGAGTATATTTCAACCCTATATACAGCGAGATTGGTTTGAACATAACCATCTAGTCCGAGGTAATAAATTATGAAAAATGTACAGCATCCAAACGGATTTGCGGAAAGACGCGTCATGTCTCGAATCGATGCTGCCTTACGAATTAATTATCAGATTATTTCCGATGATGTTGCCTTGAATGATCCTTACGATCCTAACTTCGTGTTGCCCCGCTATTTTCTACTACTTGCAGAACTAGATCAATTTGATCATGCGGTTAACTACGAATTAGAACAATTATCTGAAAAAGATCAACAAATTGCTCGAATCTTATCCTTATTCAACCAAAAATTAAACCTTATTACCGGTTCTTTGTATGACGCAATTGTACAAAGCATGTTACCTGTACCGGAACAGGTGAACTTTTCAGAAACCGGTTTTAGCTTCTTTAATGAGCGTCCTATCGCTGAAGGCACTTATCTGCACGTAACTTTGAGTCATCCGGAAAATTTCTTCCATATTGCAGCAACCGCTCAGGTGGCCTATAGTCGTGAAGAAGAAAATGGTAAATATCGGACAGGTGCGTATTTTATTACCATGCATCCACAGGACCGTGTCAAACTGGGTGAATGTGTTAAGGCTCGCTTTGCCTAAATCACTGCGTTAATCAATTTCTATTCAGTACCGGTGGATGATGAAAGGCGAGCGTTATAGCTCGCTTTAATTTCTCTGGAAAAATATAATAACAAACCAGCCAGTAAGATAACGACACCAAAGAAAGCACCGCCCGATAATTTTTCATCATTCAGAATTACCCCAACCAATAAGGCCAGCATCGGCGTCAAAACCGTAGTCAAAGACAAAGTGGTCGCCTTGATTTTCTGTACCAGTTTAAAATAGCAGAACATCGCAATCAGGGACGCCATGATCACCGCATAGCTGAGTCCGATCAGCGATTTAGCCTGCGGAATCTGGGTCGGTGCAAATTGCCAGATAAACGGCAGCATGGCACAGGCCATCACCGCTGAAACTGCAATAGAACCGGCCGCTTGCGCCATGGGTTCAAGAGGTGCATTGACTTTTTTCACCCAAAACATCGAAATACAGTAAATAAAAACACTGAGCAACATCAGGCCTATTCCGATCGGCTGAATATGCTGATCTTTGCCACCCACACAAATAATCCCCAGTCCCAGCAGTGCAATTGCCATGCCGCACCACTGCGAAGCATACAGCTTGAGCTGAAACACAAAACGGCCAATCAAACCGGTAATAATCGGTGCCAGTCCGAACATCAGGGCAATAATGCCCGAACTCAGATAATCCGTGGCCAGATAAGTGAAAATCTGTGAGCCGATAAAACTACATGCACCTGCCAGGTAACTGTGCATGGATAATTTATCTAAGGGAAAACGGGTTTTAAACAGCCACAATAAGGTAAATGCAAAAGGTAAAGCCAAAAAGAAACGCAATGCCAAAGCCCAGAGCGGATGCAAATCCGTCACACTCCAGACAATAGCTAGCGGTGTCGTTGCCCAGATAAAAACCAATAAAAGATAGGTGGCAATCATATTGGTTTGTGTGGGCATGCGAGTCACTCTGAATAAGGCTTAAAGCGCGGAAGATTTACGTTTTTGTTTTTGGATGGTCTGATCGAGTGCGCTGGAAAATTCGCGTTTATCCCGTTCTGAAATCGGTGGCGGCCCGCCCGTTTGCACGCCTGCACCGCGTAAGCTGTCCATAAAATCACGCAAGTGTAAGCGCGCTTTGACATTGGCCGTAGTATAAATTTCACCGCGGGGATGAATCGCAATCCCGCCTTTTTCAATGACTTCCGCAGCCAAGGGAATATCTTGCGTCATGACAATATCATGCTCTTTCATACGCAGAATAATTTCCTTATCTGCAGCATCCGCTCCACTCATCACCTGAATTGAATTAATTCTAACCGAAGGTGTGATTCCGACTGGTTGATTGGCGACAAAAGTGACTTCCAGCTGATAGCGATCCGAAGCACGAATAATCACATCTCGCAGCATACGGGGCAATGCATCGGCATCGACCCAAAGTTTGAATGGCAACACAGGGCTTCCCATTAAGGTATTAATCATGGTTATTCTAGCAAATTGAGACGATCAGGTTGATGATTAAATCGCTCCATTTTCATTGCATCTGTCATCAATATTTTAAAAAGCATGTGCTGGGTAAAACTGGCGTGATTCACGCGAGAAAAAAATTTGACTTCATTTGACTGGCATTTTAATTTTAAAATTCATTCGATTGACTTGAAAAATCGCAATGACCCTCGATTAACTATAAATACGTCATCCAAAATCAATTGTGCATATGAAAAATCAGAATAGCCCAGAGATCATCACCATTGATGATCAAAATTTCGGTAGTCATGTCGAACATTGGACCTTGCTCACCGACAACCCTGGCACAGATGTTCCACAGTGGTTAGGCAAAGCTCTTGATGAACCAATCATGCCGATGGGCCTTTGTACACAAGAATGTGATATGGATGCAGAGACCTGGCTGATTCAGGGACCGAGCAAAGCTGCGGTACAGTTGAGTCAAGTGATTGCCGTCGAAAACAACAAACCTCAAGCAGTAAAAACTGCATTTCCGTGCTTTGACAGTCCTTATCAGGTGAAAGCCACGATTGACCGGATTATTAGCTGTAAATCCAATACTCAGGCTGTATTGCGCCTGAATCTGGGTGCTAATAATATTATTTACGCTTTCGATAACCTGTATAGCGTCAATCATCCGCATTATGAAAAAGACCAGTCCTATGTGGTGAATCTGAATGGCTGGGCCTATGAACTTGAAGCGGTCGCAAATCATGAGCATCTGGTGGTTGATGATCCGGCTTCGATCAAGCACCACCGTGCCTTGAATGATATTCTGGCTGCCAATAATGGTGTAGCACCGGATAATTTGCAGGAACAGATTGATGCCTGGCAGCCGCAGTGCGAAGAAGATAAAGAACCTGTAACCGTAGATTTTTCTAAAATGGTGGCTTATCTATACGGCGAAACCATGGGTCAGGAAGATGAAGCCTGGTTCCAGGGCAATATTGTCGGTAAAACGACTATGCAGTTTATGGGTCAGGACTATACCCTTTATGATGTCACCCTCATTCATGATGAAGGCCAGCCTGCGACCTTGATCCGGATTGCAACGCGGAATGACCAGTACAGAGACTTCCAGATTGGCCAGTATATTCGTGGCAACTTGTGGATTCAGGCCAATATTTATAGAAAAGCGGCCTAAGTTCAAACAGAAAAAGAAGATATTCATTTTGATGGGTATCTTCTTTTAATCCATCTATATCCTTATTTGTCATTTTAATTTTTGATTATTTTTTATACATATTTTCTGGCTTAATAATCTATTTAAATTCATTAAAAACCGAGTTATCCACATTTTTAAATTCAAATAAATTCATTTTAAATATTTAAAATAACCCTAAAAACCTTGTAAAAATAAGCGATTGATTTCTCATATAAATAATCTGTTGTCATACAAATCTAATATTTAAATAAAAATGAAATTTATGCTCTTTAATTAAAAATGTACTTTATTTAATCAATTTTTTATGATAAAAATACTCACAACAAATTAGTATTAACGATAAATAGATCGGACAATAAATATCTATGAAAATCGTGCAAGAAGAAACATTACAACAGGTCGAGCATCATCTTAGCTCCCGCTATAATATTGATATGATGTCCTGCCTTTTTTTCATGTTGGGGATGCTGATCTGCGGATTCATCCTGCATACTTTTATTTTCTAAAATTATTGTATTCATAAAAAACCCAGCCTGTGCTGGGTTTTTTCGTTTCAGGAATTAACCATTGCGTTTGGCAAAGTCATCCATAAAGTTCACCAATGCCTGCACGCCCTCTAAAGGCACGGCATTATAAATACTTGCGCGCATACCGCCAACCGAACGGTGACCAGCAAGATTCAATAAATGCTGCGCTTCAGCTTCTTTCAGGAACTGTTTCTCAAGATATGCATTAGCCAAAGTAAATGGTACGTTCATGATCGAACGGTTTGCTTTTGCAATCGGATTCGCATAAAAATCGCTTTGATCGATATAACCATAAAGCAAGTTAGCTTTCTCAAGGTTCACTTTGTGCATGGCATCTACACCGCCATTTTCTAGCAACCACTCGAATACCAGACCAGATAAGTACCATGCATAAGTGGATGGTGTGTTGACCATTGAACCGTTTTTCGCTTGATCTGAATATTTCAAGATGCTTGGAATTTCAGGTTTGGCTTGATCAAGTAAATCTTCACGAATGATCACCAGCGTTAAGCCAGCAGGCCCGATATTCTTTTGCGCGCCGGCATAGATCAAACCAAATTTAGAGACATCTAATGGTGCAGATAAAATGCTAGATGAATAGTCGCACACTAATGACTTGTCTGTTTCAGGAATTGAAGCAAATTGCAGACCGCCAATGGTTTCATTATCAGCATAATGCACATAAGCTGCATCCGCAGACAGGTTCCATTCGCTTTGTGCACTGATCGCATATTTGCCATCAATTTGGATACCCGCTTTTACAACGTTGATATCGCCATAACGTTGCGCTTCTTTCAAAGCTTTTTCAGACCAGATGCCAGTATCGATATAGTCTGCTTTGTTGTTTTTGCCAAGCAAGTTCAATGGAATTGCCGAGAACTGTAGTGATGCCCCACCCTGCAAGAACAATACTTTGTAGTTCTCAGGAATATTCATGAGTTTGCGCAGGTCTGCTTCCGCTTTTTCAGCCATAGCAACATAGTCGGAACTACGGTGACTCATTTCCATGATCGAAAGACCTTTGCCATGCCAGTCAAGCATTTCAGCTTGAGCTTTTTCAAGTACGGCAGTCGGTAATGCAGCAGGACCAGCACAGAAGTTGTACGCGCGCATGATTTTTCCTTTCAGAGTGAAACACAATAAAATGATGGCATTTAACCATATCTGGCAGGGTCTTGCACAAAATTATTTCAATCTATGAGTCAAGATAGAGTCAAAAAATCAATGTAGATTCACAAGATAAATTGACCAGTATTTTAGCCTGCTGTTTTTATCATCTTTGCACTCACAATTGAAAATATTCAAGATTAAGCCGTTTTTTAATTTTAGATATTCTCTTTAAATTAGCCGATAAGTATTTGAAATACAGATGTAAAAGAAACAATACTATAACTTTACACTAGTTCTATCTGCGAACCTTTGATTTATACTAGCCGGATAACATCACCGGCTTTAAATCAGTTTAGCGACTTTATGAACTTAAAGAAAAATAAAAGACAGCTTGTCTGGGGTTTAAATCTGCTTGCATCGATGATGTATGGCAGCTTTGCTCATGCGCAGAGCATCAGCTTTCAGGACGCTGAACGTCAGTTGTTGCAAAACTCTTATAGCAGCCAAGCTTATCAAAGTCTGGAGCAGGCTTCAAAACTTGAAGCTGAAGCAGTAAAAGGCGTAGGTCTACCGCGTGTCGATCTGAATGTTCGTGCGTATGCCTTTCATAATGAACTCGATCTGCCTTTAGGTGCATTAAAAAATAATTTAGAGCAATCCTTAACTGATGGTGTAAATAATAGAATTGATGAACTGAACTTAGGTGATCTGGCTGACCCGCTAAAAAATAGTTTAAGACAACCTATTCAAAATGGAGTTGGCTTAATTCCTGATAGTCCGAATGTCGTGCTGGATGATCAGGTGATTCGCCCGACGGTTTCAGTCATGATGCCGCTTTATACCGGTGGACTGACAAGTAGCGCTAAAGAAATCGCCAATATTCAGGTCGGTCGCAGTCAGCTCAGCAACAGACAGCAGCAAGACACGCAGCGTTTTGAACTGATTCAAAGTTATTTCAATGTACAGCTCCAAAAGCAATTGCATGCAGCAGCGCTGTTTAATCTGAATGCCATGCAGCAGCATTATCGCAATGCCTTAAAGATGGAACAGCAAGGTTTTATCAGTAAAGGCCAGCGCATGCAGTTTGAAGTGGCACACAATAATGCCGAGCGCAGCCAGCAAAATACGCAAGCCAATTTGAATGCTGCCCTTTTCCAGCTGAATAATCTGCTTCAAGAAAGTAGCATCACTGAGCTTTCAACGCCTTTATTTGTCAATAAAACCGAGCCACAGGCCTTAAATCATCTGCTGAAAACCTTTAGTCAGAACTCTGCGTTGATTCAAAAAATGCAGCTGGATACCCAATTGGCTCAAGCCAATGTCAAAGCCCAGCAAGCGGCAAAAAAACCGAATGTTTTTGCTTTTGGTGAATATAGTCTGGATCAAAATGAAAACTGGATTGTCGGGGTTGCCGCACGCTATAACCTGTTTTCCGGAATTGATAAAAATAAAAATATTCAGGCTGCCGAACTCAAACGCTCTGCTACAGAATTACTCACTGCACGCACCCAGCAGGAAATTGAAAATCTGATTTATAAATCTTATAGCGAAGCACTCAGCGCACAGCAAAGTGATGCGCTTCTGGCACAAAACTTGAAAGCCGCACAGGAAAATTTACGCATCCAAGAATTGTCCTTTAAAGAAGATATGGGCACCGCCACACAGGTCATCGATGCACAAAATATGCTGAGCGGACTACGAGCTGAAACTGCCTTGAATGCCTATAAATATGTGATGTCACTGGCCACCCTATTACAAAGCCATGGCTCGATTGCAGAATTTCCGAACTACATCCAACATACCAACACTCACTATATTCGCTAATGGAGCCGAACATGAACGAAGATCAAAAAACCAATGATCCTGTGAATGAAGCGGCTTCATCCAGCGATACAGAAAAATCGCCTGCGCAACAGGTAGAAACAAAAACTGAAATAGAAAACAACGCGGCGACTTCGACCGAGCAACAACAAGCTCCTGAAATCGCTAAAAAGAAAAAATATTTATTGCTCGCCCTGATTCCAGTTCTGCTGGCAGTCATCGCATTTGGATTATGGAAAAGCTACCAACCGACTCCGCTTGAATTGCAGGGTCGTGTAGAAGCTGAAACGGTTCAGGTGGCGACCAAAGTGCCAAGCCGTATTGAAGAAATTTATGTAGAAGAAGGTCAGCAGGTCAAAAAAGGCGATGTGCTGGTGCGCTTAAACAGCCCGGAAATTCAGGCCAAAAAACAGCAAGCCGCAGCGGCTTTACAATCTGCGCTGGCCTTACAATCGACTGCTGAACGTGGCTCGCAAGAAGAAAATATCGCGAGCCTGTATGCCAACTGGCAATCGCTGAAAGCACAGCAAAATTTAGCCAAAGTTTCTTATGAGCGTGGTGCAAATTTATTTAAGGAAGGTGTGATTTCACGCCAGCGCCGTGATGAATTGTATGCAGCCAGTCAATCAGCGGCACAAATGACTGAAGCGGCGTATCAGCAATACGCACGTGCCAAACGTGGCAGCACCTCGCAGCAAAAGAGTTCTGCCGATGCACAAGTAGATATTGCCCAGGCTGCGCTGAATGAAGCCAATGCATTAGAGGCAGAAACCCAATTAGTAGCACCTGTAAACGGAACGGTGTCTAAAACCTATGGCAAAGTCTCGGAGCTGGTAGCCACCGCAGTCCCTGTGGTCAGCCTGATTGAAGATCAAATGTGGGTGAGCCTGAATATTCGTGAAGACCAATATGCCCCATTTCAGAAAATGAGCAGTATTGAAGGTTATATTCCCGCCCTAGATAAAACCGCCACTTTTAAAATCAAGCAGATCAGTGCTGAAGGTGAATTTGCCACCATTAAGACCACACGCCAAACCGGCGGTTATGATGTGCGCAGTTTTAAGCTGCATCTTGTGCCCACACCAGCGATTCCTGAACTGAAAGTTGGGATGAGCGTGTTATTTAAACTGAAAGAGACCCGATAATGTGGACGGGTATATGGCGCGAACTGCGCTATCTGCTCCGCGAAAAATGGGATCTGTGTCTGGTCACGCTCGCACCTGCACTGGTGATTATTTTATTCAGCAGCATGTTTGCTCAAGGGAAACCGGATCATTTACCGATTGCGATTATTGATCAAGACCAGAGTGCGCTGAGTCAAAGCATTTATCAGCATGTGGCGCTGAATCATACTCTTAAAATTGCTACGGTGTCGGAACAAACAGCTGAAATTGAGCGCCTGTTAAATCAAAATAAAATTTGGGGTTATATCCATATTCCAAGCGGTGCCGAGCAACGTCTGGTTCGTGCCCAGGATGCTGACATCAGTATTGCCTTTAACCAGAGTTATTTCAGTATCGGAAATACCATCTCCTCTGCCATGCTGGTCAGTACCCTACAAGCACTGGCTGAATTTGGCGGACAGCAATATCTGGGCAACCGGCTGCCTTCTCTCGAAGCACCGTCGCCGCATATCAAAATATCGCCGCTGTATAATCCACAACTGAATTATGAATTCTATCTGGAACCCTATGTCATTCCGGCAATTCTGCATTTACTGCTGTGTTGTTGTGTGGCATTTTCCGTCGGTCAGGAACTGAAGCGACAGACCTTAACTAGCTGGATCAGCAACTCGTCCATCTGGATGGCATTGCTGTCTAAAAATCTGGTCTATGTGGCTATTTTTAGTCTATGGACCTGGATCTGGATGTTCTGGCTGATTGAAATTCGCGGCTGGTTTGTTGCCGGCTCGCTCAGCCTGATTCTATTGGCGCAATTTCTGCTGTATAGCGCTTATGCATTTTTAAGCAGTGCAGTGGTTCTGGCAACCAAAGATTTAAGTAAATCTTTCGGCATCATTGCGGTCTATGGCGGTTCATCTTTAAGTTTTGCCGGTGTGACCCTCCCTTTAAATAATGCGCCCCTATTCACCCAGTTTTGGTCCAATATTATTCCGTTTACGCCCTATGCCAAATTACAAACTGAACAATGGGTGATTGGTAGTCCATTGCATATTTCACTGCAAGCTGGATTAATGCTGCTGATCTATGCCCTAGTCTACGCTCTGCTGGCTTATCTGTTTCTTAAAAAAATAGCTAAAGGAGCAGTCCAATGAAATCCCTCTGGTTTTACTATCTGCAAAGCTTCAAGGATATTGTCAGTCACGGCACGATCTTTACCACGCTTATTCTATCCGTCTTATTTTACAGCTTTTTTTATCCAACCGCTTATCAGGCACAGCAGGCTGAAGCCTTACCCATTATTATTGTCGATGAAGAACAAAGTAACTTAAGCACCCGTATTATTGGTCAGGTGGCACAAAGCCCCAATGTGGAAATTGAGGTGATTACCGGCAATTTTGCCGAAGCCAAACAATGGGTTGAATCTCAAAAAGCCGATGGTATCTTGTTACTACCGGACAATTTATCGCAAAGCTTAAGGCATGGTGAAACAGGCGGAATTGGACTGTATTTAAGCACTGCCAACTTTTTAGTGACCAAACAAATTGGTCTGGGCTTAGCTACATCAGTTGAGCAAACTTTGGCAGACTATACTGAACGCTTTAGCAAGGTCTCGGATTTTTCACCTGCTCTTTCTGTGCATCAAATTCCTTTATTTAATCCGCTGTCCGGCTATGGCAGCTATGTCTTTCCTGCGGTTGCACCTTTAATTATCCACCAAACCATTCTTTTGGGTTTGAGTATGCTGATTTTGGTATATCGGGAAAGAAAAATAGAATTAAACACAAATGCATTGATTGGGATGTGTTTAGCGGTCTTCACCATTGGTTGTCTGGGATGTTTCTATTTATTCGGCTTTAGCTTCTGGCTATTTGATTATCCACGTGGTGGCAACCTGCTCGGGATGCTGCTGGCTGTTGCGGTTTTTATCTACACGATAATTGGCATGACCTGCCTATTTGCCAGTTTTCTGGATCTGCCGGAACGTGCGGGGCATGTTATTGTATTCACTTCTATTCCACTGTTCTTTTTATCTGGTGCGGCCTGGCCGCATGCTGCCATGCCCACCTGGATGCAAGTCGTTGGCGAAATCCTGCCCTCCACCCAAATTGTGCAGATGTTTATTCAACTCAATCAGATGGGTGTACCTACCGCACTGGTATTGCCTAAATTGCTTTATCTTGGAATGATTGGCAGCTTGTGCTTTTTCCTGGCTTATCGACGTTTAATTCCCAATCATCAATGCAGATAGAGCATTATAGCAATGCCCCTATTCCACTTATTTACTCGATTCGCCAAAGACCTGAATATTGAAATTACGAATCTTGTTGCTACCATTCGGCTTGTCAAAACTCACATCATACTGAACCAGATTCTCCGGATAGGCAATTTCATAACTGACCTTATATTGTCCAGGCTGATTGGTTGCTTCTTCAATCTCTTTGGTCATTAAAGTCTTAGACTTGTATTCACCTTGAGGAATTGAACGTGAAAAGCGTTTCATCAGCTTTTCATTATCCTTAAACTGGGTTTGCAACTGCGGTTCTAACTGATCCAGAAATTCCTCATATTTCCCATCACGCAAATCCTCATAGGCTAGCTGTGCCGCCTTTTCCTGTTCAGGACTCGGATCCGGAATATTGTCCATTGAATTACAGCCACTCAATGCAACCGCTGCTGCTAACAACATTAATTTGGTTTTCATCGCTTACCCTTATGCAGTCAAGGTTTATAAAAAAGGACGCCGAAGCGCCCTTTTTATCAGTAAAAAACTTATTCTTCTACTGAATTTTCACCATCTTTTTCAACTTGCTCATTTTCAACTGCTACATCTGTTTCTGCCACTAAAGATTCTGCACCTTCAATTGCTTCAACAAACTCGTCTTCTTCAACAGCTTCGATTGAAACCACACCGACCAGCAATTCCTCATTACCTAGACGGATCAGACGAACACCCTGTGCATTACGACCAGTTTGCGCCACTTCAGATGCACGGGTACGAACCAGCGTACCGCCATCAGAAATTAGCATCAGCTCTTTAGTCGCATCAATGCCAACAGCACCCACCAATTGACCGTTACGTTCAGAGGTCTTGATCGCAATCACACCCTTACCGCCACGTTTCTTGGTCGGGAAGTCGTCTACTGGAGTACGTTTACCATAACCATTTTCAGATGCACACAGTACTTCGCCAGTTTCAGGTACAACAACCAGTGATACGATTCGGCTAATCAATGCTGAATCTGAACCATCTTCGTCATCAGACTCGATCTCAGTTTCATCATTTTCTTCTAGCTGTGCAGCTGCACCAATAGTCACGCGCATACCACGTACACCTTTGGCAGAACGGCCCATTGAACGTACATCAGTCTCTGCGAAGCGAATGGCTTTACCTTCATTCGAGAACAACATGATTTGCTGTTCGCCATCGGTAATCGCTACACCAATGAGGGTATCATCGCCATTCAGCTCAATCGCACGTAAACCGTTTGAACGAACATTTGAGAACTGTTCAAGCTCTACACGTTTAATCGTACCGTATTCGGTTGCCATAAACACATAGAAGTTTTTACGTACCGCTTCAGCCTGCTGAGCAAAGTCATTGATGATGTCATCATCAAGGTCTGTTGCAGAAAGCTCCAAGCCCAACTGTTTCAATTGAATACGCAATGCATCAGAAATATCATCCGCACCATCTTCAGATTCAGTCAGGGCAGCTTCAAGCTCGGCAAAATGAGCATTGATCACTTCATTGGCTTGCAACTGCGCTGCATTGGCTTTTACAAATGCCTTGAAGTCAGCCAGACGTTCTTTAAATTTCTTCGGCGCGTCAATGACAGGCAAGATCGCAGTAATGGTCTCGTTTTCATCCAGTGGCAGCAAGTTCACCATTGGGCGGCCTTTGGCACCACGTGATGCTTGCGGCACTTCATACACTTTCAGACGATAGACCTTACCAACGTTGGTAAAACAAAGTACTGTCGCATGACTTGAAGTCACAATCAGATGTTGAATGTAATCATCTTCTTTCATGCTAGTCGCAGACTTACCACGACCACCACGACGCTGTGCAGCGTAGTCAGACAATGGTTGAGTTTTTGCATAACCTGATTTCGATACCGTCAGAACCATTTGCTCTTCAGGAATCAGATCTTCACGAGAGAAATCGATACGTGACTCGACAATCGACGTTTTACGTGCATCGCCATATTGCTGAAGGATCAGTGCAAGCTCTTCACGAATCACGTTCATCAACAGATTAAAGTCATTCAAAATTGCAGTCAATTCAGCAATTTGTGACAGAATTTCACTATATTCCGCATGTAACTTGTCTTGTTCCAGACCAGTTAAACGGTGTAAGCGAAGTTCCATAATCGCATTCACTTGGGTTGGTGACAGACGATAAATCTCGCCATCCAAACCAAATGGGCGACTTGGATCTTCACCTTCAATCTCATCTGGACGTACAGAAACTGAACCGGCTTTTTCTAGCAAGGCCAAAACACCGCCACCAGCCCACTCACCTGCCTGCAAACGCTCACGCGCTTCAGCTGGATTCGCAGAACTCTTGATGGTTTCGATGATGGCATCAATATTCGCCAGAGCAACGGTTAAACCTTCCAAGATATGACCACGTTCACGCGCTTTGCGTAATTCGAACATGGTACGACGCGTGACCACTTCCTGACGGTGACGGATAAACGCTGCAATGATGTCTTTCAAGTTCATCAATTTTGGTTGGCCATTATCCAGACAAACCATATTGATGCTGAAAGAGTTTTCAAGTTGCGTATTCTGGAACAGGTTGTTCACAATCACTTCGGCGTTTTCACCGCGCTTCAGGTCAATCGCGATACGCATACCGTCTTTGTCAGACTCGTCACGAAGCTCTGAAATGCCTTCGAGTTTTTTCTCTTTGACCAGTTCAGCAATACGCTCAATGGTTTTTGCTTTATTGACCTGATATGGAATTTCAGTGAAGACAATCGTGGTACGGCCATTCTTCGGATCTTCTTCGAAATGGTATTTACCACGGATATGCAAACGGCCCTTACCAGTACGGTACGCATCGACGATACCTGATTTACCGTAAATGATGCCACCTGTCGGGAAATCCGGACCAGAAATATGTTCCATCAATCCTTCGATGCTGATCTGAGGATCATTAGCATAGGCCAGACACGCATTCACCACTTCAGTCATGTTATGCGGCGCCATATTGGTCGCCATACCGACTGCAATACCGGTGACACCATTAATCAACAAGTTCGGAACACGGGTTGGCATGACCTGAGGAATACGCTCAGAGCCATCGTAGTTGTCTTCCCACTCGACGGTATCTTTTTCAAGATCCGCTAACAGTTCGTGGGTCAGTTTACGCATACGTACTTCGGTATAACGCATTGCTGCTGCGCTGTCGCCATCGACCGAACCGAAGTTACCTTGACCATCAACCAATTGGTAACGCAAGCTGAAATCTTGCGCCATACGTACAATGGTTTCGTATACGGCAGAATCACCATGCGGGTGATATTTACCGATCACGTCACCGACTACACGTGCAGACTTTTTATAAGCTTTGTTATAGTCATTGCCTAATTCGTGCATTGCGAAAAGCACACGACGATGAACAGGTTTTAAACCATCTCGTACATCGGGCAATGCACGTGACACAATCACGCTCATCGCATAATCGAGATATGAGCTTTTAAGTTCATCCTCAATGGCAATCGGTCTAATTTCCGATACGCTCATGCATACTCCTTATTCTACAAGCCAATTTTGGCTTGTATTTATATGTCGTAAAACTAGCAAAATCATTAACTCAAACGACTGAGTTAAAAACTAAAATACAGCCCTAAATTATAGCATAAACACTTGTATTTTTGTGTCGAAATATTCAGCTTAACCTTGTTAATTATCTTCATTTTAGTGATCATTTTCTTGTTATTTCAAAACAGAAAATCAGTGCATCCAGACAGGATTTTTCAATACTCAAAATTTTGAGAAATACAGGAGTACAAAAACAAAATGCGCCAATCAACTGGCGCATCTTCATCGTTTTTTCTATATTTTTATTGTACCTGGTTCAGTACTTTACGATAGCTCAGCACAGCCACAATCAATAAAACTGGCAATAACATCTCCACCCCTTCCTCAATGGTCATAATCATGATTTGAGTATGCGGCACCAACTGGATGCCGAATTCATCTTTCAGGGTTGAGGTCGTGCGATCCAGCACCTTGCTTAGTCCGCCACAGGCAATGGTGAGGAAGATAAAAAAATGTGCAATATTCAAAGAATCTTTCATGCTTCGTATGGTTTGAACCAATTTTTTCGCCAATACCAGAAAGACAAAAATAATCCCAAGCAATAAAATAAATCCGAGCAGCTTATCCATGAGCGGAATTTCAGCACTGCGATAGAAATTAGTTTTGATAAAACTCATTTCAAACACCTGCTTATGAAAATCCATTTCCCGTAATCCCAACAATGTCGCTGCTATAGCCGTAAAGACTCGGGTATTGAGTTTGATTTCAACATTAAGCAAACACAGCACTGCCAGCAAGTACCATAACCATGGGCTCATGACTTCAAAAGCGCCTGATTCACTAAATAAATACTGAGTTACCGAAGCTGGTGCATTCAGGGCAGTATGAATACAAATACCCAGATAAAGCGCAATCAGCAGAAAACTAATGAACAGGATATGGGCGGCTTTGGAAAAGGACATGATTAAAAACAGGAGAAAAAGCAAACCGGGATTTTATCACTTTTCATGCAAATGAAATACTCTAGTTTCGACTGTCGAGTATTTTTAAAATTTTTGCATAAAAAAACGCCCTTGGACAAAACAGTAAAGCATTGCTTTCACTGCCTGCGCAAGAGCGTCTTTTAAACTGTGTTCAGGAATTAGATTTTAGAAACCAATTCAGGAATAACAGTGTTCAGGTCACCGACTAACCAGTAGTCAGCGACTGCATTGATTGGCGCTTCTTCGTCTTTGTTGATCGCAACGATCACTTTAGATTCTTTCATACCTGCCAAATGCTGAATCGCACCAGAGATACCTACAGCGATATACAGATCAGGTGCAACGATTTTACCAGTTTGACCGACTTGCATATCGTTTGGTACGAAGCCAGCATCTACCGCAGCACGTGATGCACCTTGAGCAGCACCAAGCTTGTCAGCCAATGGATCAAGGATCTTGTGATAATTCTCACCAGAACCTACACCGCGACCACCAGAAACCACAATACGCGCAGCTGTCAGTTCAGGACGTTCAGATTTTACGATTTCTTCATTGATAAACTTAGAAATACCCGCATCACCCGTAGACGCAGCAGCTTCAACAGCAGCAGAACCGCCCTCAGCAGCTACAGCATCAAATGCCGTACCACGAACAGTCGCCAATACGATGTTTTCGCCTGATTCTACAGTCGCAATTGCGTTACCTGCATAGATCGGACGTTTGAAAGTCTTAGGACCATCTACCGCGATGATGTCAGTAATCATGCTTACGTCAAGAAGCGCAGCTGCACGTGGTAAAATGTTTTTACCAGTTGTTGTAGAAGCAGCAAGGATATGTGTATAGCCTTTACCTAATTCAGCAACAAGTTTAGCCACGTTTTCAGCCAATTGGTTTGCATAAGCAGCGTCATCAGCAAGTAATACTTTGCTTACGCCCGCAACTTTAGCCGCCTGGTCAGCAACTGCCTGAGCGCCAGAACCAGCAACCAATACAGTGATATCACCACCGATTTTTTGCGCCGCAGCAACAACGTTTAAAGTAGCAGCGTTTAATGCTTTGTTGTCGTGCTCAGCGATAACTAAAATACTCATGATTTTTATCCTTCTGTATTAGATCACTTTCGCTTCGTTTTTCAATTTTTCTACAAGCTCGTCTACAGACTTCACTTGTACGCCAGCTTTACGCTCTGCAGGTGATTCAACTTTCACTGTCTTCAGTTTAGTTGCAGGGTTTACACCGAAATCTGCAGGTGACTTGGTATCAAGCGGTTTTTTACGCGCTTTCATGATGTTTGGAAGTGCCGCATAACGTGGCTCGTTCAAACGCAAGTCAGTAGTAATGATTGCTGGAAGTGTCAACTCAACAGTTTGTAAACCGCCGTCTACTTCACGTGTTACTTGTACTTTGTCGCCATCTACTTTCACTTCAGAAGCGAATGTACCTTGACCTGCACCCATTAGAGCACCAAGCATCTGACCAACCTGATTCGAGTCATCATCAATTGCTTGCTTACCCAGAAGGATCAATTGTGGTTGTTCAGCGTCAACAACGCCTTTCAGAATTTTAGCGATTTCCAGCGCACCCAGTTGGCTGTCATCAGCTTCAACCAGAATACCGCGGTCAGCACCAAGCGCCATTGCAGAACGGATCTGTTCTTGGGCTTCTTTAGGACCAATAGAAACAACAATGATTTCTGAAACAGTTCCTTTTTCTTTTAAACGAACCGCTTCTTCCACTGCGATTTCACAGAATGGATTAATTGACATTTTAACGTTAGTTAAGTCAACACCACTGTTGTCCGGTTTAACACGAACTTTAACGTTGGCATCAACCACACGTTTTACAGCAACAAGAGCCTTCATGTAATCCTCGGCTGTTTTAGCAAATGTAAATGTTGAGAAAAGTTAGTGTAACTCTTCACTTAAATTTTTTTAGGTGCCCTATCTTGCAATGTGTACGGCATTTCGGTCAAGTCACAATTCAACAAAGAGCTGTAAAAATGCGTAATTTTCCCTGAACGATGCGTTCACAATTAATTGTTATCGTTTTATTACAATGAAATGTATCAATATTTACTTAAAATTTAACCATTGATTTATATTATTTTTTTATCTGATTAATCACATCAGAAGTTTTGATTGATCACATTTAATTTAAATTGATTTAAAGCAGCTTGCAGCAAAACAGCCGGGATATACGTATGTCAGCTTTTGTCATTTTGGACAGAATTCTTTTTGAGAGCGAATTAAACCTAGGGTCTGTTGACATTTTCTGTTCAAAAAAATAGCGAGAAAGTAAAATTTAATCGCCAAACTAAATTTACTTCTCGCTATGCCTCGTACAATGCTGAATGATCAACACTGGTCTAAGTTACTTTCTATTTTCCGAAATTTTGATATCTATTTCAAATCTAATTTGAGAAATTTTGTCGAAGCAATACTTTATAGAATAAGAACAGGCTGCCCATGGCGTGATTTGCCTAAAGAATTTGGTTCGTATAACTCAATCTTTAAAAAATATAATCGTTGGTGTAAAAATGATAAGTTAATGAAAATATTTAAATTAATTTCTTCAAATGCTGATATGGAATGGGTTTTTATTGATGCTAGTCATGTTCGGGCACACCAACATTCTGCTGGAATAAAAGATCAGGATATTTCTAAAAGCATTGGTGGAAATAGTTCTAAAATACACTTAGCTGTTGATGCGGATGGCAATCCAATCGAAATTATTATCTCCGATGGAACGATACATGATGTCAAGATTGCTCCCAAAATGATTGAAAAACTTGATTTGGGTGAAACGGAAGTATGTTGTGCAGACAAAGGATATGACTCTGAATCATTAAGAGAACAAATATCTGCGAAAAAAACTAAAGCGAATATTCCAAGAAAATCAAATACTCAGTCAAATAATGATCATATGGATTGGTATTTATATAAAATCAGACACTTAGTTGAGAATGCATTTTGTAGGTTAAAGCAGTTCAGAGGAATAGCAACACGATATGATAAGCTAAAGTGTAGCTATGAGGGGGCAGTTGCATTAGCTTGTATATTTATTTGGCTACCTTTATCGGGTAAATTCTATACTTGAAATGTCAACAGACCCTAATATAAAGACAAATTGACCAAATAATAAACCAGCGCATTGAATTCTACGCCGACAAAGTGAATATTTAATTTCAAATCTTCACAATTATAAAAAAAGCATACTGCGAACAGTATGCTTCTTTGCAATCCGATTAATTAATGATTAACCAGCTTGCGGCAAGTGCCAGTAAACCACCAGAAGTTCCATCTACCCATTTTTGTTTACGTTCATCCATTTGGGTTTTTTGGCTGATTTTGCTGAACAAAATACTTAAGCTACAATACACTACAAAAATCAGACTGATAAAAATAAAGGACAGAATCAAACCTTGGCTGACAGTATTGGCGGATTTATCAATAAACTGGGGCAAAATCGCAAAATAGATCAACATGCCTTTCGGATTTAACAGCGCAGTAAAAAAACCTTTTTTAATCGGATTGGCTGAGGTCTTTTTCTCAATGTTCAGCGCTTTTTTACTGAATACCGATTTGAGCAAATTAAAGGCCAAATACAACAGATACGCAATCCCAAGCCAGCGAATTGTTTCAAACAGCACCGGAAAAGAGATAATAATAGCCGCAATTCCGAGTGCCACCAGAATAGAATGCACCAGATAACCGCAACACACCCCTAAGGTTGCCATCATGCCTGCTTTTGCATCTTTACCCATCACTTGAGACAGGATAAATAACATATCGGGTCCAGGCGTAAAAACCAGGGGAAGCACGGTCAGTGCAAAGAGTACAAATACAGACATTTCCTTTTCCTTTCAAACTCCAGAAAGTGAAACAAGTATCTGCGATTTTTTACAAAATTGGCTTTCAATTTATTTTATAATAAGTATTATTTTTCGAATATTATTCTAATTTATGAAAATATCCACCAAGTCTGTGCGGGTAAAACTTGATCGAATTGATAAAAATATCATTCGACATTTACAGGCCAATGGCCGTATTCAGAATAATGATCTGGCACGTGAAATCGGACTTTCACCTTCATCCTGTTTACGCCGGGTAAAATTACTGGAAGATGCAGGCGTGATTCAGAATTACACGACTATTGTCGACCAACAAAAAATTGGTTTTCAGCTGATTTTATTTTCACGCATCTGGTTAGTCGGTCAGGATGCCGAAACCATTGATACCTTTATTGAGGCGATGAAAGAACTGCCTCAGGTGATGGAGTGCTACATTATTTTGGGAGAGAGCGATGCCATGTTGAAAGTCGTGGTGCCTGATCTGGAAAGTTATCGCAAATTCCAGTCCACACATCTAACTAAAAAAAATGGTATTACCAGTGTCAAAACGGATTTACCCAGCCAGATTATTAAACAGAGTTTCCAGCTGCCTTTAGAAGATTTATAGGCAAACTGATTTTAGACAACGACGCTATGTTCTTAATTTAAGATTTGCATAATGGTAGCTTGCTTAAACCATAACCTGTGCTGCAAGCGCATAGATTACAAGTTCTACTATAAGAAAAGGTTGCCTATAGAAGACAACCTTTTCCTCGTGAACAAAGCCAAACCACAGGACTGAATCTTATTATTATGCTGTGTGGATACTTCAGAATTTACTCAGTTTCTTGTGCTAAAAAATCACGATGTACATGGCTTAAATCTACCAGCTCATAGTCTGCCAATTCAAAAATTTGCCAAATTGCAATCGCATCTTCTTTTAAATCGACTGCCTGGGTCGCACGATTCGACAATTGCCATTGCAAATCAGAAATCCATAAATAGTATTGTCCAGTCGCCGCATTAAAGGCCTGAACTTTTCCATCGGCATTAATCCCTTGAATGATGGCGCCTTCAGGTAAGGTCGCTTCAAGATTGGGTAAGCTAATTTCCACAAAATGCTTGATTTGTCGCAGACCATAACCCGCAAACATTTCTTTTTGAGCTTCACTTAACTGTGCATATTTTTGCTCAATATCTGCAATTACCAGTGTGTCCATATCACCTCCCATCGGTCAAATACTGAGACACTGCTCAGCAATATTTCATTTTAAATATTAAATACTAGTTATTGTTATACCTGAAATGGCGCATTTAACGAATAAGACAATAGTGAAATGCCCACCCGAACGCCAATGTTCAGTTCAATTCCATTTTAAAATTTATATATGAAAGTTTTGTGCCAAAAATATAATTTTCATGATTTTTATTCTATAACACTTCGCACATGATCATTCTTCTTTATGTTGTGCACGTGGATGGGCCTGATCATAAATCTGGGCCAGATGATCAAAATCGACATGGGTGTAAATTTGCGTGGTGGTTAAATTGCTGTGACCTAGCATTTCCTGCACGGCTCGTAAGTCCCGGCTATTCGACAACATATGACTGGCAAAACAATGTCTCAATAAATGTGGATGTAAATCTACATTCACGCCTGCGCGCTGTGCCTGAAACTTGACCCGATTTTCAATTTGTCTTGCACCGAGCGGATTGCCTTTCTGGGTAATAAATACATTCGCCTCCGGCACAAAATCACCATTCCATAAGGGATAGACTTGCAACCAGGCCATCACGCTGTCTTTGGCCTTGGAGCCAAAAGGCACAATCCGGGTTTTATTGCCTTTACCAGTAATGCGTAATAACTGCCGGTTGAAATCAATATCTTTAATTCTCAGGCTTTGCAGTTCTGCCAGACGCAACCCACTCGAATAAAGCAATTCCAAAATCGCTTTGTCCCGGAGCCACATTTGCTGCTGTATTTCATTTTCGGGCGCAGGCTGATCAATAATCTGGTTGACTGTTTCAATATCCACCATGCCCGGCAAAGGACGCGATTGACGTTTTAACTGAAAATCATCCGCCGGATTAAAAGCCATATGCTGAGCCTGCTCGGCCCATTTCATAAACTGGCGAATAGCCGAAAGCATACGTTGCAGGCTGCTAGGACTGAGCTGATGCTGTTCAACTTTTTCAGCCAGAAACTGGCGTAAATCGGTGGCTTCCACATCGTTTAAATTGAGCTGCTCACGCTGGCAAAACTCTAAAAAATCCGAGACATCACGTTCATAGGCTTGCAAGGTATGTTTGGACTGGTTTTGGATTTCACGTTCTTTCAGCCACATATTGAGCAAGAGTTGAGGTGGGACAATCACTGCTTGCTCCATTTAGAGTTGCTCCAAATAATCTTGAATCAGCATTGCAACCTGATCTGCATGCGTATTGGCAAAGAAATGATCTCCACCTTGGATAATATGCAATTTTGCATTTTTAAAAATTCCTGCCAAGTATTGTCCAAGCTGAACAGTACTTAAAGGATCATGATCGCCCCAGATCAGCAAGATCGGAACGTCCAGACTTGCGAGCTGAACGCGGCTAAATTCAGTTTGGTCTTGTTCAAACCAGTCCGGCGCTGTTTTAAACAGTTCACGATAATCTGTTCGCCAGTCTGCACAATGAAAAGTTTTTAAATTCAGACCACCAGATATCGCCAACAATACCAGCCCTTTGACTTTCTGCGGATGATTGAGTGCCAACCCAACGGCCAAGACACCGCCCATAGACTGGGCAATCAGAATGGAATCATCCTCAATTTTTTCTTTCACGAATTCTTGCAGATCATACAGGTTTTGAATGGCCAAATTTGGTGCTACGCCATCAAAGCCCGGATAGGCAATGACTTGCTGATCTGGATATTTGGTTAATGCTGCCCTTAATGGCTGCCAAAAGTGCTGGCTTCCTGAAGCACCCGGCAGGAAAACAAGCGTATTCATCTCATTCAAATTCTACGGTTTTTCCCATCCTAGCATAAAAAAAGCACCATCGATCAGACAGTGCTTTTTTCTCAAGCGGAACCAAGCTTAACCCTGGAAATAACGTAAATCCAGACGTCCTTCATACACGGTCGCCGTTGGTCCGGTCATCCAGACCACATCACCTTCTTTCCATTCAATTTGCAGCTTGCCGCCTGCCAGTTCAACTTCCACTTTGCTCGACAGCAGACCACGGCGCATACCTGAAATTGCGGCAGCACAGGCACCTGTACCACAAGCTAAGGTCTCGCCTACACCACGCTCGTACACACGTAAACGTGCATGTTTTTCATCAATAATCTGCATAAAGCCAGCATTGACCCGTGCGGGGAAGCGCGCATGTGATTCAACTTGTGGACCAATACGTGCGACATCAGCAGCGATCACATCCGGTACAATTGTCACCGCATGTGGATTCCCCATATTGACCACATCAATGGTCAGCTTTTCACCGCCAGCAAGATCGATGTCATACAGGCTCTCCGGCGCATCAGCTACAAATGGAATTTCCTGAGGCAAAAATTTTGGATAACCCATATTGACCCGTACCCAACCATTCGCACCCAATTCCGGCTCTACAATACCAGATTTGGTTTGTACCTTGATTTTGGTTTTGGTCGTGAGCTGACGATCATGTACAAATTTGGCAAAACAGCGCACGCCATTGCCACATTGTTCCACTTCTGAACCATCAGCATTAAAAATCCGATATTTAAAGTCTGCACTTGGGACATCGGGTGGCTCAACCACCAAGAGTTGATCAAAACCAATGCCGAAGTTACGATTGGCCAAACGCTGAATGGTCAAGGTATCCAGATAAGCACGTTGGCTGATCAGATCAACCACCATAAAGTCATTGCCTAGACCATGCATCTTGGTAAATTCTAATAACATCCTGATTTATCCTTAAGGCAATAAACGCTCACGTTCCCAGAGTGATTCAATCGTTTCACGTTCACGAATCAAATGTGCCTGATCAGCATCGACCATTACTTCAGCAGCACGACCACGGCTGTTGTAATTTGAACTCATCACGAAACCATACGCACCGGCACCGAGTACTGCCAGCACATCATTTTCCTTGATCGCAAGCTCACGCTCTTTACCCAGGAAATCACCCGTTTCACAAATTGCACCCACGACATCCCATTCTTTCGTTTCGACATCGGTACGAGGTATAACAGATTGAATATCCATCCATGCTTCATATAAAGCAGGGCGAATCAGGTCGTTCATCGCCGCATCAATGATCGCGAAATTACGGTGATTGGTTGGCTTGAGCAGATCTACTTTAGTCAGCAGCACCCCCGCATTGGCAGAAATACTACGTCCCGGTTCCATATACACTTTCAAGCCCAATTTTTCTAAAGCCGGACGCAGCGCATTGGCATATTCTTCAACCGACGGCGGGGTTTCATCTTTATACGTCACACCCAGACCACCACCGATATCGATATGTTTAAGGGTGATTCCCCGTTCTTTCAACTGGTCGATCATGACAATGACACGATCCAGTGCATCCACAAATGGCTGGGTTTCAGTCAACTGTGAACCAATATGGCAGTCAATCCCGACCACATCCAGATTTGGCAATGACGCTGCATATTGATAAGTTTCAAATACGCTATCCGATGGAATACCGAATTTATTTTCTTTTAAGCCGGTTGAAATATAAGGATGGGTTTTGGCATCGACATCCGGATTCACACGCAATGAAATCGGTGCTTTGACATTTAATTCAGCCGCAACTTTCTGGATACGATCCAGCTCGGCATAAGATTCGACGTTAAAGCAGGCAATGCCGACTTCCAACGCTTTTTTGATATCCGCTTCAGATTTACCCAGGCCCGAAAATACGATTTTCGAAGGCTCACCACCAGCTTTCAGCACACGCGCCAATTCACCACCCGTCACAATATCAAAACCGGCGCCCTGTTTGGCCAATACATTCAATACCGCAAGATTAGAGTTGGACTTTACCGCAAAACAGATTTGATGATCGATAAAGTTAAAAGCACGGTCCATATCTAAAAAATGCTTTTCCAAAGTGGCTTTGGAATAAACATAGAGTGGTGTGCCAAATTGCTCCGCGAGCTGTTGTAATGAACATTGCTCAGCGTGCAATACCCCATTAATGCGGGTGAAACTCATGAAGGTATCCTTTCTGTGAAAGCGTTATGGTGTGGTTTTAACGTCTGAATCGGTAGGTGCAGCAAACTGTTGTTGCACAGGTGTCTCTCGTTCTTCATCGGACGCTTTAGGCTCAGTTTCAGTATTTTTGTATAACAGATACTTGGCACGCTTGTCGTAATTCGGATCATTCGGCAAGTGCAAAGCCCCTGACTGTCCACAACCTGCAAGAGCAAGACCTGTCGCTAAGATACTGATGTAGCAAATGACTTGGCGCATCTGACCACCTAATGTAATAGTTTCGATGAAGTATAACGCGATCATTCGGCATGACCCAAGCGTTAAACGCTAGAGAGTATCTTTAGACAAAAAAAAACGCCAGCAGATCGCTGACGTTTTTATTGATAAGGTTTATTTATGTTTCTGTTTATAGAAACCAAAATATCCAATGATTAGCAGGATAAACCAGATCGGACTGATCATCAGTGCCTGACGGGTATCCTCTTCCAGTGCCAAGACCACAATCATGCTCAGGAAGAAAATAATCACGATCCAACAGGTCACTAAACCACCCGGCAGCTTAAAGGTTGATTTGGCATGCAGCTCTGGACGTGTTTTGTAATACACGATATAGCTCCAGATAATCATGATCCAGACACAAATAAACAGAATCGTGGATAAAGTTGTGGCCAAGGTAAAGGCCCGAACGGTATCGGGAACAAAATACTGAAGTGCTGCACCCAGCAACAAACACACGGCAGAAAAATACAGGGCATTTGCAGGGACCGCGCGACGGTTCAGGCGACCAAAGGCCGCCGGTGCCTGCTCTTCACGTGACAGGCCAAACAGCATACGACTGGTCGAGAATACGCCACTGTTCATCGAGGACATCACCGAGGACAATACCACCAGGTTCATGATAATCGCAGCCGCTGCAATGCCAGCCTGACTGAACAGGTTTACAAATGGCGATACATTCGGGTCAATCTGGTTCCATGGTGTCACTGACATCACAATGAGCAGTGCCAATACATAGAAAATAATGATACGAATCGGAATAGAGTTCACCGCTTTTGGCAGGTTTTTTTCCGGATCTTTAGTTTCAGCCGCTGTAGTACCCACCAGCTCTACCCCGACAAAGGCAAAGATTGCAATCTGGAAACCGGCCAGGAAGCCCATAGCACCCGTCGGGAACAAACCGCCATGCTCCCAGATATGACTAAAGGATGCGACCGTACCGGCATCATTGGTAAAGCCGGTAAACACCATCCATAGGCCAACGGCAATCAGCACCACAATGGCGATAATTTTGACCAGGGCAAACCAGAATTCCATTTCACCAAACAGTTTTACCGTGACCAGATTCAGCCCCATGATAAACACAATCGCGGCAACACTGATCATGACGCCTTCTTCAGGGCTAAAGGGCAAACCATTATTGAAGAATTGCAGATAGTAAATAATGGCTGACAGATCTGCGATCCCGATGGTGATCCAGCAGAGCCAGTAGGTCCAGCCGACAAAGTATCCGGCCCAAGGCCCGATCAGATCCGTGGCAAAATCAATAAAAAATTTATATTGCAAATTGGAGAGTAACAGTTCACCCAATGCACGCATCACCAGAAAGACCATAAAACCGATGATCATATAAATCACCAGAATCGAAGGACCTGCAAGACTGATGGTTTTACCAGAACCCATAAACAGGCCGGTTCCGATGGCGCCCCCAATGGCAATTAACTGTAGGTGCCGATTGGACAAACTCCGCTTTAATTCACCGTGCTCTGCCGATGAATTGTTATATTTTTCTGACATTATTAATTACAACTTTGAGTTTTACTCGCGACAAATTAACGTAAAAAATGATGAATACAAAAATAAAATTTGCATCATTTGTATTTCCTGATTAATTGAAGAAGTTAATTTATTTTTCTTATATCGCTCTCCAGTTACATTTTTGCTTTATTTTTGACCTGAAAGATTCCAGTAATTTCTTGTCAAATTTTT